>JAITAI010000194.1 GCA_031284195.1 Treponema sp. | reverse complement strand
CATACCAAATTGCCTCCTGGGTCTTCCGTGAGTTCAGCGGAGGCCCTCCTCCTGGTTTTCGCTGGTGGTTCTTGTTCGGCTTCCGTTCTTTACCGGGCAGAGTACGGGCGCTGCTTTTTTCCCAAAAGCGTCCGGTATCTCCCCTGATTCCTGTTGTTTCATGGTTCCCCTCCTGTTCTTTTATCGGAGTGTTAGTATTGATTATTTAGGGATAAGCTCTAAATCAAAAATTATTTTGCCTCATTAACAAACGTCTCCACCGCTTGGTTATTGCTTATGCAACAATTTTAAGAGGCGGGACGTTTTGGGTAACAGGTGCCTCGCCACCTGATTTAACCATCAACATTGTTTCCAAGCAGGTTGTGTCCTCCTGTATGCACTGCTTTACCGCCGCCTTCATTCCCTGAATGAAATTTGCCAGATGGAACCAGATACAGCGTATGCCCATCATAATGTTCATGGTATACCGCACCATCAAAATAATAGTTAGGCACCTTACCACCATCACGAGGATCTTTACAAAAAGCCTTAAATTCTTTAAGTTCATCCTCGCTGTAATTGGGCGGCATTGCATAAATTTTATTGACAAGTTCCTTGGCCCTGCTTATATCTGCACTGTTTAATACGCCTTTTTCTATTGCAATGGACAAGTTACCCAAGGAAAAACAGCCCGGTCTTCGTTCTCCCAGTGGATCATCCTGTCCATTTGGCTGCCGGTGCGCCGGATAGATTTTAAGGCCCAATGTTTTCTGGATATCGGTTGTGTAATAGGCGAATTTATGCATATTCGCAAGAAAACACCCGTTGACATAATCGTAACCTATTGTACCTTGCCCAAATGCATCCCAGTTTTTTGCCAAATTGTCTCTTTCTCCAGGGGACATATCCTCGACAATTTTTGCCAAATGCTCTCGTTTATCCCCAATCTTAAGATTGTTCTTATAATTTATTCTGAGGAAATCCGCATTGGGTTTGGCTATTTCAGATGCAATTCCTTCAAATAGCCTGAAGGTTGAGTCGCCGCGTGTACCATCCCATTTTCCATTTATACCCTCTTCTGGACATATGCGCTTGATGGTTTTGTCTATCTCTATGATCTCTTCTGTTGATTTCCCAATTGTGCGCAGCATTTTTATCGCATCTTTGGGTAAATTAATACAATAGTAGACTTTTACCTCCCTGCTGGATGGGCTGATGTCAAAACTGCGGTGACTTACCGACACGGTCACGAGACCTGTTTTGCTGACATTATCGATTTTAAGTTCGAATTCTTTATCGATCCCGGAAAATCCGCCTTGCTGCGCTCCGGTTTCGCAGGGAACCAAAGAAACTTCTCATATCTCCTCGCTGTGAATTTCCTTGTCAAAAGTCAAGGTCAGTTTTGTGGTGGCTTCGGTTTCGGACCCATCAGCCTTTAAACTGGTAAAGCGAATTTTTTCCTTACGCTTTTTCTCCTTACGATCTTTCTCCTTAAATTTTAGATTTTTAAGCAGAAAAATCAACGCTGCGATAGCAGCGAGCACCAACAGAATCCACCACGTGAAAGGGCTTTTTTGTTTCGGCGGAACAAAATAAAAAACAGGAATATTCCTGGTGGCCGGGCTGATAGTATAGCCTTGTCTATTTACCGCCGCTGTTACCTGACCATTCGCGGTTATGCCACTGACGGAAAGTTCATATACCCCTGAATCGATCCTGGATCCTGGTCAGGCCGTTTTTTTTGCACCTCGGTTGCGCTGGAGCTTAAGGTTATATCCCCCTCGCTTAAACCTTCGATGTCTTTATCAAAAATTAAAGTGATTCGTGTTGTGGTCTCCTCAGCCGAACCGTTGGCTGTTAAGCCGGTAAACGAGACTGCTATTCCAGAAGTAACAGATACAATAGCACGTCTGTTTGGTTTTCGTTCAATCTCGGAACTATTATCGCCCCATTTTGAAACAGAACCATACCCTTTCCCGTGAGGCTTAGAAAACAATTCACTGGGAACTCCTCTTTTTATTAACTCCTCTTTTAAAAAAATCGCTCTTTTTTCCGATAGTTCCTCCGGATTAATACCATTCTCAAAAAACGCGGCATAACCATCTACAGAGATTGAGTCGTAGGCAATTCTGCGTTCTTTTAAATCTGTTGCCAAATCATCAAGCTGCGAGAACATCTGCGTTTCATCGGTAAATTTATCACCTAGGTTTGGTTCAAAGAAAAAGTGATGTTCTTTTTTTTCTTGTCCAAACATAAAAAAACAACTGACCAACAAAGAAAACAGTACAAAACTAATCTTTTTCATAACTATTCTGAAACTCATTTTAAGATTACCGTATTATCTATGCTTCCTCTAATTAAACAATTCCGTATTCTTTTTGTTTTCCGCGTCCCTCTGGTCATATTGGGCGAGGTTTTGTTCCGAAAGAATTTCGCGTAACCTGGCAAAATCTTTTTCTGAAAAGGCAAGGTATCTGCCGGGGTTATACATTGCTATTACAAGACTGGCTATAGGGGATCTCTTAAAATAGGAATTGCACGAGAGGCATCAAAAGCCCTGTAAGTCTATATGCCATAATGAAATGATGAAAGAAAATTCCGGTTTTGACTGTCAAAGAAAATGCGAAAAAGTGCGAAAAATCCATAAGAAATGCCAGAAAACTGCGAATCGGTCGATTACCATTCAAGAGCCTTCAAAGGGCTTTAAGTCCTTATCCTGTATAGACTTAGCTGGAGGCTTACTCGCAAAGTAAGCAAGTATGAAACCCGGAAAAGCCCCAAAGGTGGGAAACAACGGCTGTGCAGCCATGAAAGGTAGGAAATGAGCACATAACTCTATATAATATATAGAAATACATGACCAGCCCATAGGAAAGGTAGGAAAAAAGGTGGGAAATGGGTTTTTGCGTAAAGGTAGGAAATTTACCTGATCTCCCGTACCACCGCCCGAACCCGTCCTATAGCTCCAAAGGTTTCAGTGTCGTAGGCAACCTCTGCCTCCGGCTTGGCTTCGTTTGCTACTGGGAAAGGTAAAGGGGCATGATGGACAAATGGCTATCCGCTAGTTCCATTGCCAAACTCTTGGGGCTTACCACCCGCGCAGTACGATTTAGGGCGGCCCGGGAGTCATGGCCGTATCGTACCTTTCAGGGTAACGGCGGCAAACACCCCCGGTATCACCTCAAAGACCTGCCCGAAGACATCCAGGTCGCCTATGCCGTCAGCTTAAATCTCACTTTTGAAGCCCTTCAAAATGAGTTAAAATCCCCGCCAAAAGTCGAGGTCAAGGTCGCCATTGACGGGTACGACTGTAGAAGCGCCTCCAAAAAGACCTTCAAAACCTTAAAGCAATGCACCGAACCAGAATTGGAAATCGCCAGAAACCGCCAGAAAATCATAGCCGCCTACGAAGCTGCAAAGCAAACCGGACTAAATACAAGGCAATTCCTCGCCTTATATAATGATGGAAAAGTTTTACCCGAAGTCAAAGCAGCCCTGGGAGACTGGGGATACCTGAAGGACTGGCGCAGGTTCTACGATACCTGGTTGCAGCCCTACGTTCAGGCCGGCCTTGCCGGGCTTGTGCCGCAGTACAAGAAGCGTGGCGGACCCGGAGCACGTCTCAGCCAAGAGGTGAAAGACCTCCTGGAATACCTCTACCTGGACACCAGACAGCCGGGTGTAGCCGATGTGGTACGGCATATCCAACAGGTCTACGGCCATGAAGACCTAACCGAGATAACCGCCCGCCGATACCTTATGAGCATCCCCAAAGCGGTACGAGTAGTCTGGCGCAAAGGCGTGGCAGCCCTTGAGACGGTACAGCCGTCGATCCAGCGGGACTACACCATCTACAAACCTATGGAAATCATAGTCGGCGATTACATGACCCAGGACTTCATGCTTCGATATAAAGACAAAGTCTGCCGTGCCAAGGTCGTCGCGTTCATGGACATGCGCACCCGCGCCATCGTGGGCTGGAGTCTCCAACTGACCGCCAATTCTACCGGCGTGGCAATCGCCTTGCAAAAATGCTTCGACCGTTTTGGTCTACCCGAATCCATCTACTTCGATAATGGGAAGGAATTCAAAAACCACTTCTTGTGTGGGAACGTATGGAAGACCCAGTCTTCGGTGATTGATGCCGAAGACATCGGGCGGGATATTGGGGTGGTGGTAGAAGCGGGGGTCAAACTTATCTTTGCCTATCCTTATAATGCGAAAGCCAAACCCATAGAGCGGTTCTGGCGTACCCTGCACGAGGCCTTTGACCGATGGCAACCTTCCTATGTTGGGTCAAATACACTGCTCAGCACTGATGAATCGAAAGTATACCGCCAGAATATCAAAAAAATGAAGCAAGAAGATTTTGACCGGATTCCTTCCTTCAAGGAAGTCGAAACCATGCTCAATCATTTTTTTGCGTACTACAATCACGAGCACCAGCATACCGGTCAAGGCATGGAGGGCAAAACGCCCATGCAGGTATGGGGAGCATACGACCTGCCTAAACGGGATGTCCCTGCGGAACTGAAACCCTATCTGTTTACCCATCGCTATACCCGGACGGTTGGGAAAAATGGAATCTCCTATGACGGTGGACTGTATTATGCGGATAAGCTAATCCAATATCTAGGACAGCAGGTACAAATTCGAGTGCCCTTGGATAGGGACGACCTGCTGTATGTGTTCCCGGAACAGGGAGAACCCTTTGAGGTTATGTATCGAGACGATGGAGAAACTACCGAAGAGAAAATGGAAAAAGTTGGGAAGCTGAGGAAGCAGAACGCCGCCTTTATCAGAAAGTACAACCAGCATAAAGATAATCTGGACAAGCAGGAGTTTGTAACGGTAGCGGAAGCCTGGGCCAAGGAACATCCTGAATTGGTGGCCCATGAGCCAGAACTACAAGTGGTAAACGGGGAACCGCTTACTGACCGGGAAGATAAACCGGAATTAAAGCTGGTCAAGAGCAAGTTAATAAAGCTATTTAAGTAGGATTTAAGGCCCGTGATATGCGGGTTTAAGCAATAGTATGGAGGTCTGTATGTCGGATGTAATAGCAGAAGTAAAAACGATTGAAGTAAACGAAGAACTGTATCGGCGGTTTTTCGAGATTGTCGGTGAAGGCAAACGCATGAGCCAGGCTAGAGCGGCGCGGGAACTGCGTGTATCAGCTGGCTTAATCAGCGCCTACAAAAGCCGGAGTTACAACGGCAATGTAGAGGTCTTTGAGAATAAAATCCGCACCTTTATCGAGCGGGAAGGGCAACGTAGAGCCGAAGTTTCCATACCCATCGTTGAAACCACCACCACCGAGAATATCAGCCGTGCGGTAGAGATGGCACATATCTGTAAGGACATAGCGGTAATCACCGGCGAAGCGGGAACTGGCAAGACCACGGCGGTCAAGCAGTACGTAGCGGAAAGCCGCGCCGCCTTTGGGGTGTACGTCTGCCGCGACTTAACGCAATATCAACTGGTTATTGAGATTGCCCGTGCCGTCGGGGTATCAGCGAAAGGCAGTAAGTTTGCGATTATCGACCGGATTGTGGGGGAACTGAAAGGGCGGGATACGGTGCTGATTATCGATCAGGCGAACTATCTGACCGACACATCCCTTGAACTACTGCGCTGTATCATTGTGGATATGGCTGAGGTAGGACTGGTACTGGTCGGCTTGCCGAGTCTAAAGATACAGTTAGAAAATCTGCGCAATGACCACGAACAGCTTTTGAGTCTGGTAGGGACTTTTTTGAAGGTGAACCGGATGCGGGCGGAAGATGCGGCGAACATTATTCAGAGTGTATGGCAATCCGCATCTGAAGAAGTCATTACCGCCTTGACCAAGTCCGCCAATGGGTCAGTCCGGACACTGGTGAAGCTGATAGGTCATGTGCATCGGATCATGGCGGTAAACCGGTTAGAAGCGCCTACCTATGAGGCAGTGAGTGATGCCCGCGAGCTGGTCAAAGGCTAATGGGTATCCCGAAAGCACTACGGCGGATATGCCGCCGCAAAAGACGGCAAACAATCCAAGACATTACCTCTCGGATTAACACCACTACAAGGAGGATACATGATTGCGAAAATCCTGGAAGAAGCGTTCTTCTGGAGTGTATACGATATGCGGCAGAGCCAGAAGAAGTATTTTACCACCCGTAGTCCTAATGCACTCAAGGAAGCGAAGGCAAAAGAAAAACTGGTAGATAAGTATATTGATTACTACCGTAATAAACTAGCGGGTATACCCCAACAAGGAGAATTATACGAATGAAAGGAATGGTTTCTAAAAAGAGAGATTGGCAGGTTCAGTTGAAACCTTGTCCATTTTGCGGATCGACCCGGATTGAAAAGGGTACATTAGAGGGCATTGAAGGCCCGGTTACGTGGATTTCGTGCACCCTTTGCGGGGCCTCGACCGGATTGAAGGGCAAGGCAATAGATGCAATCGCATCCTGGAATCTCCGGATTGATAGGGCAGAATAAAATATGGGAAAAAT
>JAITAI010000190.1 GCA_031284195.1 Treponema sp. | reverse complement strand
CTGCTTTCGGCATATCTGAATCCCCGGCTGGCGGAAACCCTTAAAAATGCGGTAAAAGGATGATGCGGTGGGTTATTATTATTTAATGGCCCAACTGCCCTATCTCATCTACGGACAAGGGGTGCCCATGTCTTCCCAGGCCTTTAAAGGCCTCTGCGAAGGGGCTCTTTCTCCTGACGACCGGGCGCTTTTAAAATATTGCACCCTGGATCCGGAACCGGAGGGGACCCTTCCCCAAAACGGCGGGGAGGTCCTTTCTTATCAGGAGCCTCCTTCCCCGGTTTCTTCGGAATTTCTTGACTCCTGGCGGAATTGGGAACGGACTCTGAGGTTGAACCTTGCCCGGTTCCGTTCCTTGCAGTTGAAGCGGGAAGGGGCCGGGGCTTCCGTAGACCCCCCGGATTATCCGGCGGACGCCGCGGGGGTTGCCAAGGCCGCTCTTGCCATGGATTCCCCTCTGGAGGCGGAATTTTTTTTGGATAAAAGCCGTTGGGATTTTATTGAATCCCTGCAGGGCTTGGATTATTTTGGCCGTAATACGGTTTATGCCTATCTTCTCAAACTGTTCCTTTTGGAACGGCGGTCTCTTTTTAGGGCCGAGGAAGGTTTTACGGAATATAAAGGGCTTTATGCTGCCATCATGGAAGCGGCCCCAAACGTTGAGGAAAAAACTGATGTTTAGTTTTTTCCCGGAATCGGGAGAACCGAAATGACCGGAACAAAAGGAACAGTAGTCGCCGTTAACGGCAACATGGTGAGCGTCCGTTTTGAAGGCGCTGTTTCCATGAATGAAGTCGGCTATGTTAAGGTGGGAGATAAACGGCTCAAAAGTGAGGTAATCCGTATCCGGGGGGATATATCCCAACTCCAGGTGTTTGAGATCACCAAGGGAATCGCTATAGGAGATGCAGTGGAATATTCCGGGGATATGTTGGCCGTAGAAGTGGGGCCTGGCCTTTTAGGGCAGGTTTTTGACGGCCTCCAGAATCCCCTCCCCAAACTGGCTCAAGAGGCGGGTTATTTCCTGGAACGGGGGGTGTACTTGGATCCGCTTCCCTTAGATGTGGCTTGGGCCTTTACCCCAGTGGTAAAGGTGGGGGATCAGGTAGAGCGGGCAGATACCCTGGGAACCGTACCGGAAGGCTCCTTTACCCATCGTATCATGGTCCCTTTTAATCTGTACGGTTCCTATACCGTGGCGTCCATCAAGGAAGCAGGGTCCTACACCATCCGGGAGACTATTGCGGAATTAAAGGATGAGAAAGGAAACCGTTTTCCGGTGGCTATGTCCTTCCGGTGGCCGGTAAAACGTCCGGTGGATTGCTATGAAGAACGGCTCAAACCGGAAGAGTCTATGGTTACCAAGGTCAGGCTGATTGACACCTTCTTCCCGGTAGCCCGGGGTGGGACCTATTGTATCCCTGGACCTTTTGGGGCGGGTAAAACCGTACTTCAACAGATCACCAGCCGTAATGCGGATGTGGATATTGTGGTCCTCGCGGCTTGCGGTGAACGGGCTGGGGAAGTGGTGGAGACCCTCAAAGAATTTCCAGAACTCACCGACCCGAAAACCGGTCGATCCCTTATGGAACGAACCGTGATCATCTGTAATACCTCTTCCATGCCTGTAGCGGCCCGGGAGGCTTCGGTGTATACCGCAGTAACCTTAGCGGAATATTACCGGCAGATGGGGCTTAACATCCTGCTCCTAGCGGACTCTACGAGCCGGTGGGCGCAAGCCATGCGCGAGATGTCAGGCCGCTTGGAGGAAATCCCTGGAGAAGAGGCGTTCCCTGCATACTTGGAATCTACCATTGCCAGTTTCTATGAACGGGCGGGTTTGGTACGGCTCCGGGATGGTTCTATAGGTTCGGTTACCATAGGCGGAACCGTAAGCCCTGCAGGAGGTAACTTCGAAGAACCGGTAACCCAAGCGACCCTCAAGGTGGTGGGTGCGTTTCATGGGCTTTCCCGAGAACGTTCAGATGCCCGTAAGTACCCGGCTATTCACCCCCTCGAATCCTGGTCTAAATACAAGGGGATTATCCCTGCAGATAAGGTTGCCTATGCCCATAGGTTCATGTTCCGAGGCAGTGAGGTGGAGCAGATGATGAAGGTGGTGGGCGAGGAAGGGACCAGCCTGGATGATTATGTGGTCTATCTTAAGGGGGACTTCCTGGATGCGGTGTATTTCCAGCAGGACTCCTTCAATCCTGTGGATTGTGCAGCGATTCCCGATAGACAAAAGTATATCTTTGCCATCATCCTCAAGATTTTGGCCTCCAAGTTTACCTTTACGGATAAGAATGAGGCCCGGAGCTGGTTCAATCGGCTTAGACAGCGTTTCCTGGATTACAATGGTACGGCCTGGGAAAGCGAGCAGTTCAAAGTGCTGCAGAAGGAACTGGAGGCTGCAGTGGCTGAACGGTCCCAAGGGGTGGATAAGGCCGTGGAACAATTCCTGGTGTAGGGTACAGAGGGAGAATCAGCAATGAACAAGGTATATAGTAAGATTGAATCCATCACGGGGAGCGTTATCACCGTCAAGGCCGAAGATATCCGGTATGGAGATTTGGCAGAGGTGGATACGGTATTTGGCACCTCCTTGGCAGAGGTAAACCGCCTGGAAGGTAATTTGGTTTCTCTCCAGGTGTTTGCCGGAGGCCGGGGTATTTCCACAGGGGATACGGTGCGGTTTCTGGGACGTTCCATGCAGGTGTCTTTTTCGGAAAATCTCATGGGCCGGGTTTTTTCCGGTTCCGGGGCTCCACGGGATCGGGGGCCGGCGCTCCATGAAAACCTCATCTCCATTGGAGGGCCTTCGGTAAATCCTGCACAGCGGATCATTCCCCGGAGGATGATCCGGACCGGTATTCCTATGATCGATCTGTTTAATACCCTGGTGGTTTCTCAGAAGCTGCCTATTTTTTCGGTTTCCGGGGAACCTTATAACGATCTCTTGGCCCGGATTGCGATGCAGGCTGAAGTGGATGTCATTGTTTTGGGGGGCATGGGGCTTAAATACGACGACTACCTGTTTTTTAAAGATGCTTTGGAAGAGGGAGGCGCCCTTTCCCGTACCGTAATGTTCGTGCATACCGCCTCAGACCCTACGGTAGAGTGCCTTATGATTCCCGATATGTCCCTGGCAGTGGCGGAACAGTTTGCTTTGCAGGGGAAGGATGTACTGGTACTGCTCACGGACATGACTAACTTTGCCGATGCCATGAAGGAAATCTCCATCATTCAGGAGCAGGTGCCTTCTAACCGCGGGTATCCAGGAGATCTGTACAGCCAGTTGGCAAGCCGTTATGAAAAGGCAGTGGATTTCGATACCGCAGGGTCTATTACCATCTTGGGGGTTACTACCATGCCGGGAGATGACGTAACCCATCCGGTCCCGGATAATACCGGGTACATCACCGAAGGGCAGTATTACCTCAAAAACGGCCGTATTGAGCCCTTTGGTTCTCTTTCGCGGCTTAAACAGATGGTTAATGGTAAAACCCGTTCGGATCACCGGGCTTTGATGGACGGTATGATCAAGCTCTACTCAGCTTATAAGGATACTTTGGAAAAGAAGGCCATGGGCTTTATTATGACCTCATGGGATGATAAGCTGCTCAAGTACGGGGATCGCTTTGAAAAAGGGATGATGGATCTGTCGGTCAACATTCCCTTGGAACGGGCACTGGATTTGGGGTGGGAGATCCTGGCGGATTGTTTCAGCCCTGAAGAAACGGGGCTTCGTTCTGAACTGATTGCGAAGTTCTGGCCCAAGAAGGATTAATAAGGACATGGCAAAGATTAAGCTGACCAAAAATGAGCTTAAGAAGCAGAAAGATGCCCTTAAGATGTATCAGCGGTATCTTCCGACTTTGATGCTTAAGAAGCAGCAGCTTCAGGCGGAAATCAGGACCACTGAGTTACGCATTAAAGCATTGTTAGCCGAAAAAGAAGGGGTAGATGAATCTTTTAAGCCGTGGATAGGGGTGTTTTGTGAAACCGGGTTCTTTACCCCTGAGATCCTTCAGATACGGAGTATTACCACGAGTCAGGGAAATATTGCAGGGGTATCTATCCCCCTCTTTCATGGAGCGGAATTTTATACTGCCCCCTATGATTTGGCTCGCAGTCCCCTGTGGCTCGATAAGGCGATAGCGAAGATGCAGCAGGTCTTGCTGTTGGATTTGGAGGCCCAGGTTCTGGAGGAGCAGCGGAAACGGCTGGATCATGAATTACGGGTAACTACCCAGCGGGTCAATCTGTTTGAGAAGATCATGATCCCAGAGACCAAGAGTAACATCAAGAAGATCCGGGTCTACTTGGGGGATCAACAGACCTCTGCAGTGGTCCGGGGAAAGATCGCTAAACGGGGAATGGAGAAGACTGTACAATGATCGTACCGATGAAAAAAGTGTCCCTCGTGGTCATGGATAAGACCCGGGAAGCATCTCTGGAAAAGCTCCGGGAACTGGGAGTGGTCCACGTGGAGAAGCGGGCTGTTGCTTCAGATACCCTTTCTGCCTTGCTGGATCGGAAGGCTGATGCGGAAAGGGCTTTGGGCTTGTTGCGGCCCTATCAGGGAGCGGCTCAGACTGCGCCGAAACAGGAACCAGCTGAAGCGGAACTGGTGAACCAGATCTTGGCCCTGGGGGATGAGCGTAAGGCCCTCCAGGAACAATTGCTTGTTACGATTAAAGAACAAAGCCGTATTGAAAGTTGGGGTAATTTCAAGCCTGGGTCGTTCAAAGACTTGGCCGCCCAGGGGGTTCTGCTTATCCCCTATAAACTCCCCCGTAAGGTATATGCCTCTTTGGGGAAAGAGGATCTATTCATCCGGCTTGCGGAAGATAAAGCGGTGGTGTATGGACTTAGTGTGGGTAAAGAGATTGCTGGGGAAATGCCTTTTGTCCTGCCTGAACATTCCCTTGACGAGTTGGGGGGGATCATCCAAGGGATACAGGGAAAGTTGCAGGATATAGAGACCCGCTTTGCAGAGCTTGCCTGTTGGAAAGCGGGTGTTGAAGCGGAGCTTGAGGAGCTTGTCCAGCGTATTGCCTTTGAGACTGCCCGGGCTGGTATGGATCGAGTTGAATCGGTTCCTGTGGACCTCACGGTTTCATGGCTTACCGGGTATGTGCCTGATGATGCGGTAGGAACCTTAAAGCGGGCTGCAGCGGAAAACGGCTGGGCCTTGGCCGTGCGGGACCCCGATGAAACGGATAACCCCCCGACCTTGGTAAAGAGCAATGCCTTTACCCGGCTGATTCAGCCGTTGTTTAAGCTCCTGGGAACCACTCCGGGGTATCGAGAATACGATATTAGTCTATCGTATCTGCTCTTTTTCAGTTTCTTTTTTGCCATGATCTTTGGGGATGCAGGATACGGTTCTATCTTGTTCCTCGGGGCGCTTATTTTTGGGATAAAATCTGTAAAGCAAACCGGGAAAGTTCCCGATGGGGTACTGCTCTTGGGCTTGCTTTCCCTGACCACTATCCTGTGGGGGACCCTTACCGGGTCGTGGTTTGCCATGCAGCATATTCCTGGGTTCTTAGCGGTCTTAAAGGTTCCTTTCCTCGCTTCGGAGCAGAATATTAAACACATTTGTTTCGCGGTTGGGGCAGGGCAGATCGTGCTGGCCCATCTTAAGAATATCAAGAAGGCCCTGCCTTCCCTTACTGCTTTAGCCCAGCTTGGCTGGCTCTGTATGGTGGTGGGTCTCTATTTTCTGGTATTAAATCTGGTGTTGTCCAAAACCGAATTTCCAATACCTTCCTTTGCCCTGTATCTTATTGGAGGGGGGTTGGGGACCTTTTTTATTTTTGTTGAACAGAAGGGAGGAAATTTCTTTAAAAATATCGGGAAAGGTTTTGCAAACTTCCTGCCTACGTTCTTGAATGCCGTATCGAGTTTCTCGGATATTATCAGTTATATCCGTCTTTTTGCGGTGGGCCTTGCAGGAGCTGCCATAGCGAGTAGTTTTAACGGCATGGCAGGTGGGCTTCCCGCGGGTCCGGTCCGCATCATTGCAGGGGGACTTATCCTCCTGTTCGGTCATGGGCTTAACCTTGCCATGAACGCCCTTTCGGTAGTGGTTCATGGGGTACGGCTCAATTTATTGGAATATGCCGGTCATCTTGGTATGGAGTGGTCCGGTTATACATATTCACCCTTTGCGCTCAAACATAAAGCGCGGCCGGACTGAGGTTTAAGGGGTAGTGAGCTGTTGGACCTGTTCATAGGTTGGAGCGGTTCAATAGGTACCTTAAACTGGTTTCGGAAATTTATATGGTCCAAAGGAGAGGCGATTCGGAAATTTTAAACCAGCGGTTAAAGAGTTTAGAAAATCCGAATGTTCCGATGGTTAATTTTTTGTTAAATAAACCCATTTATTTAACAAACCAAAATTAAGGAGTATATATGAATATTGGATTGATTGGAGTTGCTGCCTGTCTTGGTCTTGCCGCCTTGGGTTCTGCCCTGGGAGCAGGCGCTGCGGGTATGTCCGCCATCGGGGCATGGAAAAAATGTTTTATCCAGAATAAACCGGTGCCTTTCGTCCTAGTAGCTTTTGCAGGTGCGCCTTTAACGCAGACCATCTATGGGTTCATTTTGATGAATACCCTGGTAGGGTTAAATAACCCGGGCGCGCAATTAGGTATTGGGATATTTGCAGGACTGGCCATGGGCGCTTCGGCCTTATATCAAGGCAAATGTAGCGCCTGTGCTTCGGATGCCTATGGGGAAACTGGTCAGGGCTTTGGTAACTACATCCTGGTGGTGGGTCTTATTGAAACGGTAGCTCTATTTGTGATGGTATTCTCCTTGGGTCTTGCGGGTAACTTGTAACGTGTATCGAGGTATACCCTCTATCGAGCTTTAGGTCGCTTAAAGAGATGGGTCATACTACACGGATAATCAAAATTGGCGGGTTTGGCGCAGTCAAACCGGTTATGATAGGCGGTACTTTTCCGGTGCTTATACAAACCATGTGGAAAGACCGCCTTTCTTTTTCAGATATCACCGGAAGTACAGGGGAGGAGACCCTTTCCCGTATTAAGGCTCTGGGGGATATGGGATGCGGTCTGCTCCGGTTTGCAGTACCGGATAAGGAATCGGCAGAGGTCCTGGGCACTTTGGCATCCATGACGTCCATGCCCTTGGTGGCGGATATCCATTTTGATCATACTCTTGCCCTGCGATGCCTTGATTTTCCTATTGCTAAAATTCGTATTAATCCTGGTAACATTGGTAGCCGTGAGAAGGTAAAACAGGTGCTTGCTAAAGCCGCTTCCCAAGGGGTGCCCATACGGATTGGGGTGAACGGGGGAAGCCTTCCCCAGGATCTACGGCGTGCTCTGGCAGAAGGCCGGCTTGATCGGGCAGGGGCCTTAGTGGAGGCAGCGGAACGGGAACTGGAGTTCTTTCGGGAATTTGATTTTCAGCAAGTCCTCGTCTCAATGAAAGCCTCTTCTGTGGCCGATACTATAAAAGCCAACCGGCTTCTGGCGGAACGGACCGATGTGCCCCTCCATATTGGAGTTACCGAAGCAGGGCCCCTTATCCCCGGGGTGGTTCGGAATACCCTGGCCCTTCATGCCCTGCTAGGGGAAGGGATTGGAGATACGATTCGGGTCTCTCTGTCAGATACCATGGAGAAAGAGGTCATTGCCGGTAAGGAGATCCTGGGAAACTTAGGGGAGGATATTGGAAAGAAGGGAGCGCGGAAGGGGGTAACCCTGGTTTCTTGTCCTCGATGCGGCAGAAACAGCTTCGATACCCACGATTTTACCGAGCGTTGGCAGAATCGCTTGTATGCCATAAACCAGGATCTTACCATTGCGGTTATGGGTTGTGCGGTCAATGGCCCAGAAGAGGCGCGGCACGCGGATCTGGGTATCACGGGCCTCGGAGACAAGGTATTTCTATTCCGGCAGGGGAAGATGGTGAGAACCATTGCAGCGGATGCAGCGGACGCTGCCTTTGGGGAAGAACTGGAAGGGTTATACCATGGGGAAGGGAAGGGAAAAAAATGAAAAAAACGCGAATGTTAGGGTGCTTGGTGTTTTTTCTCTGTGAGGTCTTGGGGTGGGGGCAAAGACAAACGGAGCGTCCCTATTGGTTCAGCCTGGAACGGGGAAAATCCTTATTTAGAAAAGGGGACTATGGGAATGCCCTTTTGGCTTTTGAGGATGCCCGGCGGGATCGGCGGGCCATGTATACCCGGATGGAACAGGATCTCATTGATCTGCTCGCTATCCCGGAAGTCCGCTTATTAGGGGATTCTCTGGCTCAAATAGAGCCTTACATTGCTGAACGGTATCAGGTGAATGCAGGGGCTGCTCTACGGGAAGTGTATTTTCGGGTGCCCTGGGCGTCTTTAGAAGGGTCCGCCACTAAAGCCTTGGAAGTCTTGGGGCGTCTTAAGAATTACCCTGAGGCGGAATATTGGATAGGAGAAAGTTATCGGGTCGAGGGAGAACTGGCAGTGGCTTTGAGGCAGTACCAAAAGGCCCATGAACAGCGGGCCTTTTTGGAAAACCCTGGTTTTGATATAGAAATTTTATATAAAATCGTTGATATTCTTAAAATCAGGCAAAATTATACGGAGATGGAAAATCGACTCTTGGAGATCCTGGAGCAGGATACTTTATGGTCCGGCGAAATAAATAAAAATACGAAAAGCGTCATGCTCAAGATGTTGGAAAATGATGGAATCAGCCGGTTTTTAACCATTTACCGGTATAACAACCCTCTGGTAGAGCGGGCCCATCGGCTTCTGGGCTTATATTACTACACCTCGGGACGCCATAGCCGGGCAGTGGAACATCTGATGTTTTCTTTTTTGATTCAGAATACCATTGTGATTGAGGAAGTAATCCATAATCAGTATGATTTTACCTTTACCAATCTGGAAAACTTGCTGGCTGAGGTTATGAAACGGCCGGTTTTAGCGGATTATATTGAAGAAGCTGAATACTATAAGACCCTCTATTATTTGGGAGCGGCTTTGTATGGAAACGGTAAGTTGGTTCCAGCTAGGCGTTTCTGGACCTTTTTAAGCGGCTGTTCTGATGCAGGCGAATGGGGCGGCAGGGCGAATAGTCAGTTAAGGAGTCCTTTTGTGGAGCATGTGGTAGAAATGCCTTGATATTTTATAGAAGAGATTTGTACTTGAGTCCGTTTCAAACCTTGGTTGGTTGTGAAACAGCATCACTTGGTAGCCTATAGGTGAGATAACGACGAGGGGGATATCTTAAAAAATACTTGTCATGGAGGAGTAATGAATGAAAACGATTATTCATGTGGATAATAGCTTGTTTTTCAGAAAAATACTGAGAACCTTTCTTTTGGAGCACGGATTTCTGGGTGAAAGTTTTTCCCAGGGAACCGAAGCGCTTGAAGTTATTGCTCGAAAGAATGTTGCTTTGGTCATTACCGGTATGGTCCTTTCTGATATGAATGGTTGGAAATTTATTAAAAAGATTGTCATTACTTCTAATGTTCCGGTTATTGTTCTTACATCCAATACCTCAGAAGCCGAGCAGTACGGTTTGAAGGCTTTGGGAATCAAAGCTCATATTCTCAAGTCAGGAGCATGGAAAGAAACACTCCTGTCCTATCTGTACCAATTGGTCGATTGACAATCAGCGCACCTTTATAGTATTTTTTATAAATACTTGAGCTTTTTTCAAAATCCAAAATTTTGAAAAAAAGCCTTATTTTATTAAAGCAAAAACGTCATATAATGGCGAGGAGATGCTTCTATGGCTCAGAGTAAGAATTCTCGTATATCCAGCGCTACTCAAAAATTCTTTTGTTCCTGCGGTGGGGAAGTTAAGATGAAGACCCTCTTTGAAAAGGGTAAGGTCAAGAATGTAGCCGAATGTGAAAAATGCAAGCGTTTGGAACGGCGGCCTTCGGATTTCAAATAAAGGTATTTCAGAGGATCTTCCCATAACCCAGGCTGGTTTTTGTAGAAAAAGTAGAAAAACGGGTATGAGGAAAGGAGAAAAAATTGGTAGGTAAAAGGAGGATTTTCCTTTGACAGGCAAAAACAGTTCCGCATTTAAACGGCATCGGCAGAGCGAAGAACGGCGTATCAAGAATAAGGCGGTAAAAAGTTCCGTCAGGACTAGCACAAAGAAATTTATGGTTCTAGCTCAAAAAAAAGAGCTTGGTGAAGCGGGGGCAGCACTCAAGGAGATGATCAAAAAAATTGATACTGCTGCCCAGAAGGGGATTATCAAGAAAAACACCGCAGCTCGTAAAAAATCAAGGATGCAGCGGTTCTTTAATACGATTAACCAGGCTGCAGCAGTGCAGTAAGCAGGGATTAGGGGCAGGTATTTGTGTATACCTTGTACATAGGGTAGTATGATTGATCGAGGGAAATGGAATGAGGGTATCATGACAGAAAAAAAGTATACCAAAGCTGATCTGATTGATTCGGTGCATCGTAAGACCGGTGTTGATCGTAAAGAGGTACAGACGGTTATTGAGTGTTTCCTGAATGCTATACAGTCTGCCCTCATGGAAGAGGCGACCCTGGAATTACGGGGATTTGGGACTTTTGAATTCAAAATGAGAAAGGGCAGGGAAAAGGCAAGGAATCCAAGAACCGGAGCAATCTTGTCGGTTCAGGCTCATGGGGCAGTTACCTTCAGACCAGGAAGAAAATTAAAACAGGATCTATGGAACTTAGGTGTGGAGGAGGGGCTATCTGATTCTAACGATACAGAAGTCTATGAGGGATATCCTTAGTAAAATTACATGATTGGGACTCAAGCTTGGAAATGGATACTACCCAAGGGGCTTATCCCTGTGGGGGCAGTACTGTTGGGGGCAGTATTATTTGCCGGTGAGTTTCCTAATCTTGTATGGAAAGAGGGTTTGCCCTTATTAGCATGGATTGCCTATGTGCCGATATTTTGGCTGAGCTATCGAGGGGGCGTTGGTAGTTCCTGCTTGTGGGGCGCGCTTTATGGGTATAGTGCATACGGTCTGTTTAACTACTGGTTAGGCGCCTTTCATCCTCTAGCGGGTTTAATCGTAGGGATCATTTACCTGGTGTTTTTTATGATCCTTTTTCCCCTCCTGAAATTGGCGGTGATCCTTTTTCCGCGGCGGGGATATCTGCTGCAAATACTGTTATGGATGAGTTTTGAATACCTCCGCACTCAGGGCTTTTTAGGGTATCCCTATGGTATCACGGGATATTCTCAGTGGCGCTTGATTCCGCTTATCCAGATCGCTGATATATTCGGGGTCTGGGGAGTTTCCCTGTTGGTGGTGTTTCCCTCGGCGTGGTTAGCCGCGGCTATAACCTGCATAGAAAAGGCAGAAGGGGCGCCCTGGGGGGATCGGCTTAAGCTATTCTGGAGGCAGGAAAGGGTATGGGGGCTCCTATGGCTTGGGGCCTTAATTGGCACCCTGGTTTATGGATATACTGCCCGGGTAGATTATGCTGATGCTCCCTTAGTACGGATAGCCTTGATTCAGCATAATACGGATCCGTGGCGGGGAGGTATTAAGGAATACCGGAAAAATTATGAGGTCTTAAAAGGGCTCTCTGATGAGGCCCTCAAGGCATATCCTAAACCGGATCTGGTAGTATGGTCTGAGACGGCTTTTGTTCCTCGAATTTACTGGCATATCACCTATCGGGATGATCAGCCATCCTATAGTTTAGTAAAGGAGCTTATGGATTACTTATCCGCTCAGGAAGTACCCTTTGTAATTGGAAACGATGATGCCCGTAAGGACCCGGCCAAGAACCCTCAAGCAGATCACCGGGTTGATTATAATGCGGTCATGGTTTTTGATCGGGGGGCTATTACCGGAGTGTATCGCAAGTTGCATCTGGTACCTTTTACTGAGCATTTCCCGTATCAAAAACAGCTTCCCCTGATCTATGAGGCTCTCCTGAACGCAGATACCCATTTCTGGGAACAGGGGGATGAGGCCACGGTGTTTACCGTTAATGGACTGAGCTTTTCCAGCCCCATCTGTTTTGAGGATACCTTTGGCTACCTATCCCGGGATTTTGTGCGGAATGGGGCGGAACTTATCGTCAACCTTACCAATGATGCATGGGCGAACAGTCTCCCGGCTCAGATGCAGCATCTTTCCATGGCCCTGTTTCGGGCAGTGGAAAACCGGAGAGCCATGGTACGATCCACTGCGTCGGGCCAAACCTGCGCCATAGATCCCAATGGCGCCATTATAGCTATGGCGGAACCTTTTGCTGAAACCCAGTTGACGGTCCAGGTTCCGGTGATTACTCTGGATTCATGGTACACCCGGTACGGGGATTTTTTACCTCGCGGGTGTGTTGCTGCCGCAGGTATCCTGTTGATACTTGGTACAGGAGGGAGTATACTAAAACATATCAAAAAAGAGATGCCTGTGGATTGACAATTGAATGAACATCATAGGAAAATAAACGAAATGCGGTACCACAGGTTTATTCGAAAGGAAGGAAGATATGAACTCCCATAAGAAGATACTCATTGTGGATGATGAGATTATAAATCTTGAGTTCTTTGAAGTTATGCTTTCCAAGCTTGGGTTTATCGTAGAAAAAGCGACGGATGGGGTGGAGGCACTGGAAAAAGTACGGAATTTTTATCCGGATCTTATCATACTGGATAATATCATGCCTCGGATGTCCGGGTGGGAGTGTACTAAAATCTTAAAAGCCGATCCCCAATTCCGGGAAATTCCTATTATTATGCTTTCTGCTTTGGATGATGTGAAAAATAAGGTTGAAGGGTTTGAACTGGGCGTAGATGACTATATCACCAAACCCTTTAATTTTTCTGAGGTTCTGGTGCGGATCCGGGCCCTGCTTCGTAATCGGGAACTGTTTGCCCATATCCGAATGCGGGAATCCTGTTTGAATCTGGTAGAAGAATTAAGGGCTGACATAAAAGCTAATTTAACGGATTTTATACGCACTATTGACGCCTTAGACGATGCTATTGCCCAGATTGTCCCCTGGGGAACAGATCTCTCATCCCCGAAGAGTGGGGATCATCCCGAAACCTCTGAGCAGGACTTCTCCCGGTTGTTGCAACAAGTACGGGACAAGAGCCAGGGGGTGAGAAAGCAGATTGCCGAATTAGATGCCCGTACTGAGAAAACGCTCCTTGGATGGGAAGATATAAGAAAAAGTAACACTGGGTTTATGGTACAGGAAAATCAGAGCCGAAGCCCCTTGTATTAGGAGGATCCCCAGGATCAGGTGGTCTTGGACACAAAACGAAGGAGGTCGCCGACGGCATAGGGTCTGTAAATTTGGTAGAAAAAGGTAGTATATGTCTAACACAGAAGGAAAGAGAAAAGATGGTTCCCGGTTGGTTACGTTTGGAGTGGGTACCCGATTCGACGGGTATTTGAAATTTACCGAAACCCTTTGTATCAGGGGACGATTTAAGGGAACTATAGAAGCCCAGGGTACTCTGATTGTGGATAAGGGAGCAGTGGTTGAGGCGGATTATATCTCGGTAAGTTCCCTCACGGTGTATGGAACTGTAGTGGCTCCGATATATGCAGTGGATAAGATCGATATGTTTCCCGGAGCAGAAGTCCGGGGAGACCTTACCGCTGCCCGGTTACGGATTGCCGATGGGGTCCTGTTTGAAGGCCAATGTACGATGAGTCAAGTAGAGGAGGAGGTAGAAATATTTTCAAGGCCGACTCAAGAGATTAAGGCGGAATTGCAGAGAATCCATGAATGACGCAGAAGAGGTGATTAGCCGTTTAGCTACGGCTTCCCAAACTCTAGTGTTGGCAGAGTCCTGTACTGCAGGATTGGCAGCAGACCTTTTAGCCCAGGTTCCGGGAGCCTCCCGGGTATTGTGGGGATCCTATGTTTCTTATACAGGAGCAGCCAAAATCGCTATGCTGGGCTTAGATGAAGGGATCCTCCGTCGATATGGGGCGGTAAGCCGGGAAACCGCCTGTGCTATGGCTCAGGGTGCGCTCCAACGGAGTCGCGCTGCCATAGCCGCTGCGGTAACCGGCCTGGCAGGGCCTGAAGGGGATGGTACCCCGGTGCCGGTGGGAACCGTATGGATAGCTACGGCCGTGCGGGGAAAGGAAGTGCAGGCTCACATGTTTCAGTATACCGGTTCCCGGCAAGAAGTGCGTAGCGCTGCCGCAGAGGCGGTCATAAAAGAACTCATCCGTAGACTTTCGCTCATGTAAAAGGGTAATAAAGACATTTCATTTATGGTAGGTGGATTGACAGAAGAAGGGATCAAAACTATAGTAAAAGTATAGGGTAATGAACTATCGAACCGGTATGTATTATCCTTAAAATACTAGTTACAATCCTTCAAATGAAACATACTAATCTTAACAGGAAATGAATAACGCTAAAATCTCGGGGTATTAAAAAAAATGAACTCTTGTCGTTTTGTTCGCCTGGGACGAAATAGATAAAAAAGTAGATGAAAATCGAATTATACAGAAAAATAATTAAATAGGTGGTTTACATCAATGGCACTAGTACGGAAAAGTCGAAAAGTTGAAACAACAGAACATGAAGGATTAATAGCTTTTGAGCGGGAACCTTCTTTGCTTAGCAGGAATGGTCCAGAAAAAGCTGAATCCCCGGCCCGGTCCTTTGAGGAGGTGAATACCCTTGAACCGGCAGTTGCGGAAACCAGGGATTGGGAAACTCCCTCGGTCTCAGAGGAATTACGGGACGAGGAGGTTCTGGATGAAGACAATGGGGAGCGTCCAAACGGCCGCTTAGTAGTACGGGCTAAGCTTAAGCGGAGCTACCGAACCCGTTCAGAACCGGGGACGCATCCTGAAGGGGGAACCCCGGAAGAAACCTCTACGGCAGATACGGCTTCGGTTCCCGTTAAAACCCGGGGCCGCACGTATAACCGTAACACCGCTATGGGAAGTTCCGGTTCCGCCATTCCTATTCCTGCTGATGCTGCTCCGGTACTGTCCTTGCCGGCTTTACCCAAGAACCTGCCTTCCATGCCGGACATTTACGGTAAACCTGAACCGCGCATGGATCAGGATAACGGCAAGCCTCGACTCTGTATCAATGAACTCATTAGGCTCAACATGATAGATCTGCGGGAACTAGCGACCTGTTACAGTATTTCCCATGAAGATATGATGTCCCTGAAAAAGCAGGAGATCGTTTTTGCCATCCTCAAGGCCCATACAGAACGGGGAGGCATCATCTATGCTTATGGGTCTCTGGAAATACTCCCGGATAGTTACGGGTTTCTGCGGAGCCCCCAGAATTCCTACCTGCCTGGGCCGGATGACATTTATATCAGTCCCAGCCAAATCCGGCTTTTTGCCCTTAAAACCGGAGATACGGTCTATGGTCAAATCCGCAGCCCCAAAGAGCAGGAGCGTTTCTTTGCCATGCTCCGGGTGGAGACGGTCAACTATGACGATCCCACAGTGGCCCAGAATCGTATTCCCTTTGATAACCTCACCCCCTTGTATCCCAACCAAAAACTGGACCTGGAAACCGTTAGTGAAGATGTTTCCCCCCGGATCATCAATCTGTTTTGCCCGATTGGAAAAGGGCAGCGGGCCATCATCGTGGCGCCTCCCCGGACCGGGAAGACCATCATGATGCAGAAGATCGCCAATGCCATTACCAAGAACCATCCTGAGGTGTACCTCATTGTACTGCTCATTGATGAGCGGCCTGAGGAAGTTACCGACATGGAGCGGACTGTTCGGGCAGAGGTTATTTCCTCCACTTTTGATGAGCAGGCCTCAAGGCATGTACAAGTGACGGAGATGGTCTTAGAAAAGGCTAAACGTCTGGTGGAACACAAAAGGGACGTGGTGATCCTGCTGGATTCCATCACCCGGCTTGCCCGGGCCTATAACCAGACCGTTCCCACTTCCGGGAAGATCCTCTCTGGAGGGGTGGATTCCAATGCGCTGCACAAGCCTAAGCGCTTTTTTGGAGCGGCCCGGAACATTGAGGAAGGGGGGAGCCTCACCATTATCTCTACTGCCCTGGTGGAAACGGGAAGCCGTATGGACGAGGTTATCTTTGAGGAGTTTAAGGGGACCGGTAACCTGGAAATTACCCTGGACCGGCGGCTCTCTGACCGGCGGCTCTTTCCGGCCATCAACATCAAGAAGTCAGGGACCCGGAAAGAAGAACTCTTGCTGTCTGACGAGGAACTCCAGAAAATCTGGATCCTCCGCAAGGTTATCAACCCCATGGAAGACGTCGAGATCATCGAACTGCTGGTTGACAAGATGAAGAAAACCAAGAATAATGAAGCGTTCCTTAAATCTATGAATACCGGAACTGCCGGTATAGATTGAGGTTTTCTATATTTTTCTGTTTAAGGATAGGATATGAAAGCAAAAATTCATCCTAAATATGTACCGGCCAAGGTTACCTGCGCTTGCGGGAATGTAATCGAGACCCGTTCTACTGCTAAGGACATTAAGATCGAAATTTGTTCCGCCTGCCATCCCTTTTTTACGGGTAAACAAAAACTGGTGGATACCGCAGGCCGCATCGAACGATTCCGCAGAAAGTACAATATCAAAGACTAATCCACGGAAAAGCGCCGATGGGATCTAGCTTATCAGGAGAACAGGAACCGTGCAGCAGGAAGAAACCATCGAGGTTGAACTATTAGACACCACCCTCAGAGATGGCGCTCAAGGACAGGGGATCAGTTTCTCCGTACAGGATAAACTCTCTGTGGTTCAGACGTTAGATGAACTGGGGATCACCTGGATTGAGGCGGGGAATCCTGGGAGCAACCCCAAGGATATGGAATTCTTCCGTCACGCCGCGGGACTCAAGCTGAGCCATGCCCGGTTGTGCGCCTTTGGCTCAACCCGGAAACGGGGCGTCACCCCGGAAGCGGATCCCCACCTGAAGAGCCTCCTAGAGGCGGCCACTGAAACGGTGGTGATCTTTGGGAAAAGTTGGGATCTCCAGGTAACCGAGGTCCTCGGAGTGAGCCTGGAGGAGAACCGGGCCATGATCTCCGAAACCGTGGCTTTTCTCAAGGAACAAGGCCGGACCGTGATCTACGATGCGGAACACTTCTTTGACGGCTGGGCAGCTAATCCTGAATATGCCCTCAAAACCCTGGAGGAGGCCCTGAAAGCCGGCGCAGATCGGATCGTACTTTGCGATACCAATGGAGGAAACTTTCCCGATTGTATTGCCCAGGGGACTGCTGCTGCCCTGGGGTTGCGGAGGGGGTCAATTGCTCCGCTGGTCGGTATCCATGCGCATAATGATGCGGATATGGCCAGCGCCTGTTCTCTCACTGCGGTGCAAGGGGGATGCCGTCATGTCCAGGGAACCCTTCTGGGATTTGGGGAGCGATGCGGCAACACCAGCCTGGCTGCGGTAATCCCCAGTATTACCCTGAAATTGGGTCTCCGCTGCCTTCCTCCGGGGAAATTGGAACGGCTTTTTGAGTTGACCCACCGGGTTGCGGAGATTGCCAATGTGGCAGTGCCTGACACTATGCCTTATGTGGGGGCTCATGCTTTTTCCCATAAAGCGGGGATGCATGCCGATGGAATCCTCAAGGTGCGCCATTCCTTTGAGCATATTGATCCGGCTTTAGTGGGGAATGATCGGCATTTTCTTATGAGCGAGGTAGGAGGCAGATCCGCCATTGCTGAACGGGCCAAGAAAATAGACCCTGCTATTTCCAAGGACCATCCGATTACCGCAGCCTTGGCTTTACGGCTCAAGACCCTGGAAGCAGAGGGCTGGCAATTTGAGGGAGCAGACGCCAGTTTTGAGCTCTTGGTTCGCCAGGAACTGGGTAAATACAAGCCCCTGTTCAAGATCGAGGCCTATCGGGTGGTGAGCGAGCATCCCAGTGGAGGGGCCCTTGCCTGTTCCCATGGGTGGGTGAAGGTATGGGTGGAGGGTCAGTATGAAATCGCCGCTGCCGAAGGAAACGGACCGGTCCACGCCTTGGATGGCGCGCTCCGCCGGGCGTTGAAGCATTTTTACCCTGAACTGGAACAGGTCCGGCTTTCGGATTACAAGGTCCGGGTCATTGACGGCAAAGACGCCACTGCTGCCAAAGTCCGGGTGCTTATCGAATCCACTGACGGGGTAAATACTTGGAGCACGGTAGGGGTTTCTGAAGATATCATCGACGCCAGCCGGGCCGCGCTGGTCGATTCTATTGAGTACAAACTCATCGGCGACATCGAAAGGCGCTTTCAATCTTTTTTTCCAGGACCTTTATGATTACCCTGCCCTTTTTGGGGTAACTGAAGCGAGAAAAGAGCATAAGCAGGGGTTTCTCCCCGTTAAGACAGGTTCTTGGCTAGGGGGAACTAAGCATAATGCCATGCTGGGAATCATGGCTTGGGTATGCATAGGCTCCATTGTATCTCCCATAAGGTTGACCAGGGTTATATCGGCGGTTCCGCTTCAGGGGATACTTCGGAGGGCGGGCTGTCTGGGCCGGGCTTTGTAGGGCCTTTCCTTGGAGGGGGCGACAGAGCTTGGGGAAGCCTCCTCGCTGGGGACTATGTCCGGGCGATTCCCCCCTTGGGGGTCTGTTTGGGCTTGGCTTTGTAGGGTTCTTCCTGGGGGAGCGGCAAGGCTTTATCGCGGGCTTCCTGTCATTCGAGAATATTCCCGATGCCTGCGGGGCTCAGCGTCGAGGTTCATACCTATCCGGCATCGGGGCTTGATCCT
>JAITAI010000168.1 GCA_031284195.1 Treponema sp. | reverse complement strand
CCTGATTGCCTCCTGGTAGCGGGTGGAGGTTCCAATATAGATGCCCTCAAGGGAGCGAATATGCTTGCCACCTTGGGCGAGGCGGTAACGCCGGATATAGATTTTTATTTTGGCACCGGAGTGGTCAGTGAAGCCTTGAACAAAACCGGCCTGAACCTGCTTCCCTTGATTGCGGTCCAGACTTCGGCAAGTTCTGGGGCGCACCTTACCAAATATGCCAATATTACCGATCCTGCGGCAGGGCAAAAGAAACTCATCGTTGATGAGGCTCTGGTTCCCCAGGTCCCTTTCTTTGATTATAGCCTCACCACCTCCATGCCCCTGGCAGTAACCATTGACGGCGCTCTGGATGCCATAAGCCATACCTTTGAAGTGTTTTGCGGCGCTTCGGGGGAGACTTACGAACTGGCGGCGCAGCTTGCAGAGACTGCCTTTGAACTGGTGGTCGAATATACCCCGGTACTCCTGAAGGATCCTAAAAATCTTGATGCTCGAGAAGCCATAGGACTAGCCGCTGATTTAGGGGGCTATGCGATTATGATCGGGGGCACCAGCGGCGCGCATCTTACCAGTTTCTCCCTGGTTGATATTGCGGCTCATGGAAGGGCCTGTGGCATTATGAACCCTTACTATGCGGTTTTTTACAGTACTGCCATAGAGCATCAGCTTCGAGTGGTAGGACGGGTCTTTGCCAAACACGGGTATATTACCCAGCCCCTTGAACGGTTGAGGGGCCGTGAGTTGGCTCTGGTCTTTGCAGAAGGGATGATTCGCTTCGCCCAATCCATCCATGCGCCAACCACGCTCAAGGAGCTCCCCGGTTTTACCGAAGCCCATCTCATCCGGGCGTTACAGGCGGCAAAGGATCCCCAGCTTGCAATGAAACTCAAGAATATGCCTGTTCCCCTGACCGCAGCGGATGTGGATACCTATATGGAGCCGATTCTCCGCGCCGGGGCTACCGGAGATCTGTCCCTCATCAAGACCCTAGGCGATTGAAACACCTATACCTGGATGAGCCGCTAGCCATGAAGCCCCTTTGCGGCGCCAGGAACCTAGGCCCTTGGATATTCTTCTTTGAGTAGCGGCCATAGGCAGCCCAAAAGTCCGGCTCATTTCCCGAAGAGGAACGAGCCCTTGGCTTTGTTGGACCGCAAGGCCTCTAAACCCCGGGAATTTTTCTATTTCCGGTGTAACTATAAAATAAAACCAGGACTTTATATTAGTAATACGAAGTTTTTTTAAAACTCAGGTAGTTTTAGAAAGGGTTTTGGAAAAACCCAGTCTTTTGACCGGTTTTTCCTGTATAGGTAAGGTTGCGGTTTCCAGATCTGACATTTTGAGACCGCCTCATTTGATTAAATCCGTGCAGAGGAGCTGAAATGGTACTACGGATGTTCCTGAGAGGTGTCCTGGTATGGGGAGTTCTTTTGTTGTTTTGCCCTGTGGTTCCGGGGGTATCGGAGGAAGCCCTTCCGGTATGGATCCTATCCCTGGACAAAGCAGTGGAAGCAGCGACAGCACAAAGTTTAAGCCTACAAAAAAGCGCCATAGACCTGAGCACCGCTCAATACGCTGCGACTCATCTGTGGCCGGAACTCTTCCCTTCCATAAGCGCCGGTGCAGGGTTGAGTTACGGTACTTCCTTATTTACCGGCCAGGGTTCTCAACTGGAGCAAAGCGGTTTTGGGTATAGTGTTTCTGCCGGGCTGAACCTGAGTTTACAGGGGGGACTGCCCAGCGCCCTGAAACTAATCCAACTGGCCTACCAGACGGAACTGCTCAATTATGACCAGGCCCGGCGGCAGCTTGCAATCCAGGTTACTAAGACCTTTTATACCTTGTTGACCGATAAGAACCGGCTCATCTTTCTTAAAGAAACCCTGGATCTGGCGGAAAAGCAGCGGGAAAAAAGCAGAATAGCCTTTGAGTATGGGCTTACCGGGGAGCTGAGCTATCTGCAAACCCAGCTCAGCGTGGAAACCGCTAAACTGGAGCTGAGCAAGGCGCAGACTGCCTATGATACTGCCCTAGGGGAGTTTCTCCTTCTTTTAGGGTATGAGCAGACTGGGGAAACCGGGCAGGTGGTTCTGGAAGGAGCCCTGGCGATCCAGCCTTGGGAAACTGACCCAGAACCCCTGATTCACCAATACCTTGCCCAGCGGCCGGATATCGTGAGTATGCGTCAGCAGATTGAACGCTTAAGCACCGAAGAAACCCGAACCATTTTGAATGCACGGGCTCCTTCCTTGAGCCTTTCCGTCCAATGGCGGGGAAATGGGAGTGGGTCAGGGGGCTTTTCCGATAACCTCAGCGGAAACTTGAGCCTCTCCATCCCCCTGGACCCGTGGATTCCTGGTACCAAGAGCAGTCAAGCCATTACCGCAGCGGGCGCTGCGGTTGAAAAGGCCCGGTTAGACCTGAAAAACACCGAGCATACTGCCATGTCTCAGATTCGTTCCCTTACCGCAAATCTTCGGAGTTCCTGGGACAGCCTTAAAATAGCCCGGCTTCGATCTGAGATTGCCGAACGGACCTATACCTTGACGGAACAGGGATTCCAGCAGGGTACGGTGGAGTTCCTCGAACTGGAAGATACCCGCAGTAAATGGGCTGAGTCCCGGCAGCAGTTAGTGGCCGGAGAATTGGCCTATGCCCTCATGATCCTGGACCTCGCAGCGGCCCTGAACCTAGACTGGAGGAGTATGGAGCAAAATGGTAACTAACCCTAAGACCCGAAACAAGACAAGCCGAATCGTAACAGGAGGAATCATCGGACTTATCCTGGTGTTCGCTGGATTGATAGGGTTTTCTTATGTGGCTAAGCAGAACCCTGGGTTAGGCAGCAGGCCTCCTTCCCCTGGAAGCGGACAGCCCCCTGTACAAGGCCGGAACAGTGAAGGACAGCGACAGACCGGGAACAGCGCTTCTAGAAATGCCCCTGGGGCACGGAACGCCATTGCGGTTCGGGTCCAGGAGGTACGCTTAGGGACCATTGAGACCAAAGTGGTGATCAACGGTGATGTCCTTCCCCGGACCCAGGTGGCCATTTATCCCACGGTTGCGGGGAAACTCACCGAAGCCCGCTTCCAGGTGGGGGATACAGTACAACAGGGGGCTATAGTGGCTATGGTGGATCCTTCCCGGCCCGGGGAGATCTATGCTCAAAGCCCGGTGCTGTCTCCCATTTCAGGCACGATCCTGCAAGCCCCGGTATCGCCTGGGGATACCCTGACAAGCCAAACCGTAGTATACCTGGTGGGGGAACTTTCCCGGCTGTTAGTGGAGACCTTTGTGCCGGAACGGTTTTCCCATGTTGCCCGGAAAGGACTTTCCGCAGTAGTTTCCCTGGAAGCCCTAGCCGGAGAGACCTTCGATGCGGTGGTGGATGAGGTGAGTCCGGTCTTGGATCCTGCAAGCCGAACCCTCAAAATCCGGCTCCGGTTTACCAAGCAGGATCCCCGGATCCGAGCGGGGATGTTTGCCCAGATAAACCTGGTAACTCAGACCCGGAAAGATGTACCCATTATCCCCCGGGAAGCGGTGATCAACACCTACGGGTCCTGGATTGCCTTTGTAGTTACGGATGAGCAGCGGGCACAACGCCGGGAATTACGCCTGGGACTGGAAAATGAAGAGGCTATGGAGGTCCTCAGCGGGTTGAAGCTAGGAGAACAGGTGGTTACCGGGGGACATAATTTTCTTTCCGATACGGATCTGGTCCGGGTGGTCCCCTAAGGTGTATAACTCCTTGAGCATTTCCGCATACTCCGTTAAGCGGCCTGTAACGATTGTGGTTCTGTATGCCTTGGCTATGGGTATCGCCGCCACCCTGGTTCCCCATATTGCAGTGGATCTCTACCCCTCCACTGCCCGGCCGGTTTTGTCCATATTTACCAGTTTTCCTGGAGCAGGGCCTGCAGATGTGGAACAGAATATCACCATACCCTTGGAACGAGCCTTGGCCTCGTCCCGGGGCTTGGTGAACCTGACCAGTAACTCTTCTTTTGAAAGCAGTTTTATCAACCTCAACTTCGCTTACGGCACGGATATGGACAAGGCCATGACCGACGCCCAAACCCTGGTGAACCGCCTGGCCAACTCCCTCCCCGACGGTGCGGGAACCCCTACGGTGCGGCGCTTTGATATGTCCGCTATGCCTATCATGCGCCTGGTAGTCCGCGGCAATTACCCCCCGGATCAGCTCAGGCTCTTTGCGGAGAATGAAATCCAGGCCGGTATTGAGCGGATCCAGGGGGTGGCTTCTGCGGAGGTTACGGGGGGAACTACCCAGATCATCCAGGTGGCGGTTTCCCTAAACCGTCTTGGGGCATTCAACCTTACCTTACAGGACATTAGTGCAGCTCTCAAAGGCCAGAATGTCCTTTCCAGCGGAGGCAGCCTTACCCGGGGGGTACGGGAATATCAGCTCCTCACCAGACAAGAATTGACGACTCTAGACCAGATAAAACGGCTGGTGGTGAAAACCATAAACGTCCCAGCATCAGGACAAGGGATAAGCCAACTGAATCGTTCCCAGGTGGTACGCCTTGAAGATATCGCCGAGGTGAGCCTCGCCTATAACGACAACGCCACCCGGGTCTCGGTGAACGGCCAGAGCGGGGTGTATATCCAGGTTACGAGCGAAAGCGACAGTAACCAAGTACAGGTTGCCAGCCGGGTTCGGGCCGCATTGGAGGGCATCAATGCAGCCCTGCCTCAGGGAATCACCCTGGAAGTGCTCTCTGACAACACCTCCCTCATCAGCGCGACCTTGAACCAGGTCTATTCCAATGCCCTCCAGGGGGCCCTCTTAGCCATGATCATTCTCTTCATATTTCTGCGGAACATCAAGGGAACCCTCATCATCGGACTTTCCATTCCTATATCCATCCTCCTCACCCTGATGTTCATGGCGATTTTCGGTTTTACCTTGAATCTCCTTACCATGACCGGTCTTATCTTGGGCTTAGGCATGACCGTGGATGCTTCCATCGTGATTCTGGATAATGTACACAATTACCGGGAGCGGGGGGCCAAGGCGGAAATCGCCGCAATCCTAGGCAGCCAAGAGATGACCAGGGCCATCACTACCTCCACCTCAACCACCTTGTGCGTGTTTATACCCCTGATCATTTATAAAAACGACCTGGAGATGATGGGCCAGCTCTTCAGCGACCTTATCTTTACGGTGGTGATTTCCCTTATCTGCTCCCTGGTAGTGGCCCTGACCCTAGTACCGAGCCTCTGCGGTTCCATCCTGCGGCTCGATACCCGGAAGCAAAAGCCCCTGAAGTTCCGGTTTCTGCGAACCCTCGACCAGGGAATGGTGCGGTTTTTCCAAAGCCTGGATGAGGGGTACCGTCTTGTCATCCGTTACTGTCTGGATCATCGGCTTTTGGTATTACTCTTGGTAGTGCTCATTCTGGTCTTTTCGCTCATGCAGTTTGGAGGTATCGGGATGAATCTCTTTATCCGAGCTAGAACCGATGATTCCATAAACCTCAACGTTACTTTGCCCCAAGGTACTCCCATAGCAATCACCGAGCGGGTATTACAGGATCTTACAGGGATCGTCCGGGAAGAGATCCAAGGTTTCAGAAACATCATCCTCACTGCCCGGCGGAGCGGAAACACCCAGGGGACCATTCAGATAACGCTGCCCCCTCCGGCGGAACAGATCGATACCCCTGACCGAATCATCGCGAAGCTTACTCCCTATACCACCGCAATTCCAGGGATTCAGGTGGCTTTTGGGGCAGGCCGTTCCATGGGCACTACTCAAGCAGTGGAGATCGCCATCTCATCCCGAGACGCCGATGCGATTATGGACGTGGCCAATGAAATAAAAGGTATCATGGTTCGGTATCTGCCGGAAATCGAAAATCCTGCAGTGAATCTGAATGAAGGTGCTCCCCAACTGTCCATTGAGGTTGACCGGGACCGGGCCGCAGCCTTGGGGGTCTCTTTATCCGCTATCGCTGCGGAGATCCGGACCGCTATGGATGGTACCACTGCTACGACTATCAGTCAGGGGGATAGGTTCATCAATGTGAACGTGCTGCTCCGGGATGAAGATCGTGCAGGGCTTCCCAATCTGGATGCGATCTTTGTGCTGAGCCGAACCGGCGCACGGATATCCCTCTCCAACGTGGCCACGATTACCGAAGGCCGTTCCTCCAGTTCCATACGCCGGGAAAATCAGGAACGGGTACTCCGGATCACCGGGGATCTCCCGCGAGGTATCGCCGCCACAGAGATGCAGCGACGGCTGGAAGAAACCGTACAGCAGTACCTGGTTCCCCATGAGGGGGTAACAGTCCGCTACCTTGGGGAAGCCCAGGAAATTCAAGCCTATAACCGCCGGTTCATCTTTATTATTGCTGCAGCGGTATTCCTGGTTTTCGGCCTCATGGCCAGTCAGTTTGAATCCTTTGTGGACCCTTTGATCATCTTTTTTTCGATTCCCCTGTTGTTTATCGGGGTGATTTGGATATACAAGATCGGCAACGAGGCCATGTCGGTGTTCTCTGCAGTGGGGATCGTGGCCTTAGTGGGGGTGGTGGTCAATAACGGCATCGTTTTGGTAGACTACACCAATACCCTCCGGGCCAGGGGGCTGCGGGTCCGTGACGCCTGCCTTGAGGCCGGGAGGAACCGCCTGCGGCCCATCCTCATGACCAGTCTCACCACCATTCTGGGGATGGT
>JAITAI010000165.1 GCA_031284195.1 Treponema sp. | reverse complement strand
ATACCGGAGGTACTGGTTCACAAAGGGACGGATCAGGGCCTGGGCCGTCTTTTTTGCGTGGTTTTTCGCCTCGGTTTCAACGGGCGTGTGGGGCTTCAAGGTATTGGCGTAGGCCTTGTGCCAGGAGGTGTAGGCCTCGGCCAGCCCGCTCAGGGCTGAGGCGGGGATGTGGGTCCACACAGGAGGACAACCGGTGTATTTTTCCACGGTGTACTGATTGAGGAACGAGAACCACTGATCAAAGAGTGCATCTTTGGCAGGAACGTAATCGTTCATTGATTTTCTCCTTGGATGATATTTTTTTTAGAGAAGCCTGGGGTTTTATCGTAAAAGCTTGAGATTTTATCGCAGAAACCAAGGCTTCTGTCGCAGAAACTTGGGATTTTACGGTAGAACCTTGAGGTTTTACCCTAAAACCAGGGGATTCTATGCCCCAATCCGGGGAATATACCGTAAAACTTTCAGTTTTTGGAATAGAAATGGATATTTTTGCAGCTAAATGACCGTAAAGGGCGGTAATATGATAAAGAATGGAGATAAAATATGCTATATATAGGGGGGGGGGGGGGGGGTATAAATAGACACGCATTCCCCCATATCCTCGGGAGAACAACCCTGATACCGTAAAAAAGTCTGCATTTTCACCCTCTTTTCCCTATGTTAGAAAAAACCTGTTTAAATCTTTAGTACTATATCATAAATTGTAGAATAATACAAGTAGGAAAATTTTTAGGACAGGATACAGGCATAGGAATTGGGGGGAGGCTCAGAGGAACATGAGACCGTGCATCAATCCCTACATCTGCTCTATGCCTTCAAGGGAAAGGCCCGTAGCCTGGAAGATTTGCTCAACCGGTATGCCATTGGCCTTGAGGTTCCGGGTAACTTCTAGAGCTTTGTTCCGCTCCCCTACCTCCCGGGCACGGTTCATGTCGCTGTCCCATTTAGAGAGGGCTTCTCCCTCAGGTGGTACAAACGCGGACGAGTTTGAGCTGCCTGAGATTATGAAGTGGATAAAGCAAGTGTTCGCGCAGCGGTTTAACCGGACGGACGGGCGGATTGGACATATCTGGGGAGACCGGTATTGGTCCCGGGTTTTGGAGGAGGAACCGGAGGAACTGCTGCCTGAAGCGGCAAATCCTAGTGGAGCCTTTAGCGGACATTTAAAGGTCAGACCTCAATACAGGAAAAGGGCGGTAAAATCCATTTTTTCGCCGTTTTTCCTGTTTTCCGGTGTTCACCCACCCGGTTAACCACCCTTATAGGGCTCTTTGTTCCCCTTCCGTGGGTCAAGTTTAGACTTGACAGGCGGGAAGGTCTATGAAAAGATCAGGACATGAAAATGGAAGATCTCCAGGAAACTGCCGGGCTTGCCCATCTCACGATGGATGATCAAGACTTAGCCGCTGCGTTTCCTGCGTTTGAGCAGATGCTTGGATTTTTCGCGGCCATGCAGGTTGCGGATGAAGACCAGGAGGCCTTTCCCTCCCTCCCCTCCCAGCTTTCCGGCCCTTCCCGGATCGTTTCACCAGACCATTTCCGGCAGGATGACTTTCCATCCCCGCAGGATCCTTCCGTCGCCGCTCAGCTACTCGATAATGCGGGAGACCGGGACGGCCGCTTTGTGCTTGTCCCCAACGTCTTGTAGGAGGAATTATGGCATCTAGGGCGCCTGAAACATACCGGGCATATTGTACCCAATGGGAAGAACAGATCCGGGCATTTATAGAAATGAAACTAGCCTCTGATACGGCGTTTCCGGTCGTCAGTCCCGGAGATGCCCAGGCTAAAGGGCTTGCAGGGCTTCCCTTTGCGGTCAAGGACAATATCGCGGTGCAGGGTTTTTCCTTAAGCTGCGGTTCTAAACTCTTGGAAGACCTCTGCGCCCCCTATACCGCTACGGCGGTGCGGAAACTTGAAGCTACAGGCGCTTGGGTCTTGGGGAAAACCAATCTGGATGAATTCGGTATGGGATCGTCCACAGACAATTCCGCCATCCAACGAACCAACAATCCTTGGGATACCAGCCGGGTGGCCGGAGGTTCTTCGGGAGGTTCTGCTGCTGCAGTGGCCGCGGGGATCGTTCCCTTTGCCCTGGGTTCTGATACAGGCGGTTCGGTACGGCAGCCCGCGTCTTTCTGCGGAGTGCTGGGATTGAAGCCAAGCTACGGTGCAGTTTCCCGGTATGGCCTGGTAGCCTATGCCTCAAGCCTGGAAAACATCGGTATCCTGGCGGATACCACGGCCCGGTGCCGTTCGGTCTTTGCCGCAATCCGGGGGAAAGACCCTCTGGATCAAACCTCTCAGGACGCCCCTGCTGAGGCTCCGCTGCTCTATGGCCATGATTCAGGCGGCCCCAAGGTGATTGGGGTGCTTTCCGCAGAGGCTATCGCCAAAGCCCTGGTCGCAGTGGCCGCGGGCATAGAGGGAAGCCCAGGAACCAAGGAAACCGCGGTCCAGGCAGCATCCCTGGAACGGGAAGTCCAGCAGGGCTTTGAGTTGGCTAAAACCCGGCTTGCTGCATTGGGACACCGGCTGGTGGAAGTGGAAATTCCCAGTCTCAAATACGGAGTTCCTGCCTACTATACCATCGCCACTGCAGAAGCCAGCGCAAACCTCGCCCGGTTTGACGGGGTCCGGTACGGCAGGCGGCCCTTGGAAGCAGAAAACCCCGAGGATCTTATCGATAAGGCTAGGGAAGCTGGTTTTGGCCCGGAAGTAAAACTCCGCATCCTCCTAGGGACCTTTGTGCTGCGTTCCGGCTTTCAGGACCGCTACTACCTGCGGGCTCAGCGGATCCGCATGGGAATCCGTCGCAGCTTTGAGGAACTGCTGGGCAGCGCCGAATACGGCATATCCGCCTCCCCCCACTGCGACGCCATCCTCATGCCGGTTTTCCCCACCAGGGCCTTTGGCCGAGGGGATGCAGGAGAAACCCTGTCCCCCTTTGCCCAGAAAGCCGCGGACCTCTACACCTGCTGCGCCAACCTAGCGGGACTCCCGGCCTTGGCCTTTCCCGTGAGCCTTGCCGGAGGTCTTCCGGTGGGAGTCCAGCTTTTAGGCCGGGCCTTTTCCGAAGCCACCCTTCTGGATCTGGTTGAAGCCTATGAACAGGCCCATCCCTTCCCCCATCCTGCCGCTTATCATGCCTTTTGGCCCTGAGATAATACAAGGAGCATCCATGTACCAGTCATTCATTGGACTTGAAGTCCATATTCATCTCTTAACCAAAACCAAGGTCTTTTGCGGTTGCCGTTCTGCCTTTGGGGACGAGCCCAATACCAACGTATGCCCGGTCTGCATGGGCTATCCTGGGGTCCTTCCCTCCCTCAATATTGAGGCTATGCGTATGGGCTGCATGGTAGCCCGGGCCCTCAACTGCCGTATCCCAGAGCAAACCTGGTTTGAGCGGAAACAGTATTTCTATCCTGATATGCCCAAGAACTATCAGATTTCCCAGTTCGGCTCCCCCCTGGGACAAGAAGGTTACGTTGATCTGGTGGGGAGGCACATCAAGAAGCGGGTACGGATCAAGGAGTGTCACCTTGAGGAGGATGCGGGAAAGATGATCCATACCGGGACCGTATCCCTTTTGGACTATAACCGGGCCGGGGTATCCCTCTTGGAAATTGTTACTGAGCCGGACATGGAGACCGGGGAAGAGGCGGAGCTTTTCATTCAGCAGCTCCGCCGGACAGTCCGGTATTTGGGGGTTTGTGACGGCAATATGGAGGAAGGTTCTCTTCGGGCAGACGCCAATGTATCCATAAACCTGCCCGGTAAGGGCCTTGGCCGGAAGGTGGAGATCAAGAATCTCAACTCCTCCCGATTTGTCCGGCTGGGGCTTACCTATGAGATAAAGCGTCAAAGGGACTTGCTCGACCAAGGTAAAAGGGTTACCCAAGAAACCCGGCTCTGGAACGAGAACCGGGACCAGACCGAACCTATGCGGACCAAGGAAAACGCCCAGGATTACCGGTACTTCCCAGAGCCTGACCTACCGGTGTTCGCCCCAGACCCGGCTTTTCGGGCTTCTGTGGAGGCTGCCCTGGTGGAGCTTCCCGCGCCCCGGATGGAGCGGCTGGAACAGGACTATGGCCTAAGCAGGGAACAGGCGGAACTTATCGGTGATGAAAAAGCCCTGGCAGACTATTTTGAGGAGGCCCTGACCGCAGTGGCGGCTGAAGGCTTTGATACCCAGGACGGGGCAGGCCGGATTGCCAACTGGCTGCTTACGGATATCAAGCATATCTTGGGTCGTGAAGGGATAGCCCTTTCACACATCGGCTCTTTTCGGCTGAGCCCTCGGCGGCTTGCGACGCTGGTGGTGATGGTTGCCCGAGGGCAGGTGTCCATGAAGAACGGGAAACAGGCCATGGAGCGGGTCATTACCGAAGATCGGGATCCTGCAGAGCTTATTCGGGAAGCCGGTTGGGAGCAGCTTTCCGATCCTGTGCAGATTGGAAAGGCCGTAGAAGCGGTGTATGCTGCTGAAGCAGCGGTGTTTGCCCAGACCCGGGCAGCCCGTGCCGCGGGGAACCAAAAGCGGCAGCGGACCCTTACGGCCTATTTGGTGGGCCGGGTCTTGGAACAGACCGGCGGCCGGGCAGATCCCACGATTGCAGGAGCCCAGATCGAATCCCTCGTGCAAACCCTTTAGCCAGACCCTACCGAAGAGGCAGGAATCGTAGGTTCCAGGTATCCGCTACTTCAGGCGTAAGAAAACCGCAGTCTATCCAGGGATATAGCTTATCCATCACCACGATGATGATCAGGATATGAGCAGAAGGCGTAGGGGATCCGTATTTTCAAATCTGGTGAAAGATTAAAAAAGTACATGCCCCTGCCTGGATTGACAGTCCCCAGGGTTTACCTTATAGTTAAGAACCACGGAGGATAGGTTAGTGGCTATACCGCCAGCTTTGGGAGCTGGATGTCGGGGGTTCAAATCCCCCTCCTCCGAATAGGAAGACCTTCAGAGCCTGTGGGACGCAATATCCATATCAGGTTAGAGAAAGATGGAGTATCTCCCCCACCCCTGAAGGGTAAGGTAGGAGGTAATTCATGCACCGGATTCTTCATCATCAAGAGGAAATATATACATATCCGGTAATCGGAAGATTCGCTCCATAGAAAAGAGATTGTCCGTAGGCACTTCACTCATTACCGAAACTTTAAAGCTGTAGGACAATGCTTCAAATCCCGGAGCCTTAATAGCGAGAAAAAATCCCAGCTTTTGCTGGATCCCTTGGGATTCCGCAGGTATAGGACAGGGCAAGAAGGTAAAAATCCCCGCAATGGAGCTCACCAGATTATAGGGATTCTGCCAATTACTGTCCAACATAGGTACCAAGGTCTGTTCGTGCCTGAGTTCTATCTGAGCCTCTTCCAGGGGCGCAAAATTGATACCGTTGAAGATCCGTCCGATTATCGCAGGTATTATGAATACCGGTTTATTGTTGTTCCAGAAACTGCCCTCGGTATCTTTATGTTTAGTAAAAGGCCGCATGTGATAATGGATCTGGTTTATCCCATTATATATCAAGCTGACTATATCCGCTTCTTTCTGCTGGTATGTAATTGAACTCCTGGCAACTCTGGCAAGTCCCCGGTTTGAAACCACGTAATGCGGTTCCATACGGTTAAGCACATAACAGATGATATCGGTACGGCATTGGCTGCAAGTACAAATTTTTTGTGGATTACCCCCTTTTTCAATAAGATCAAAGATTGCATTCACTTCGGCTGTAACCCTATCCTCATTGATATTATAAAATCCCATACCCTTACTCTCCAGTAGCTCGGCTATTTCCCTTTTTGCATGGTACAGATACCTGCACCATGCAAGCGTTTTTTTTAGAACCCGGCTATTACTTAACCATATAAGCTGGTTTTCTTCTTAATCTTGAGAGTAAATCTGTAAAAGTGCACTTTTGCAAGTTTCTTCCCGCTATACTATGAACTATATCCATTTTTTCTTTACGTGCAATATCTCATAGAGTAAAGAGGCATACTTATTACCGGTATACTCGGTCCCCGAGCCCGGATCGACAAAGATCCGTATGACCTGTAAGGATTTGATAAAAGCTTTTACGGTTTCAGCCTTAAAAATACCGGAACTCTGCTCAAAATAACACCCTTCATCACCTACATAGAGACCGGTTTCAAAGGTAATTTGTTCAGGTATATCAATGATCACCTCTTCCGGCCGTAAAGGAACCCGAAAAACACCAGAAAAATCTGCTGCTAAGGTTTCCTCATGCTGGGAACGGCTGGTAATAGCGAGGAGATCCTGGTGGCATACCGGATCATAGGGGAATTCAGCGGCAACCACAAAGAGGCGGCCATTCCTGATCTTCTCGCCCAGAGCAAAGAGGGGATCCCCCAGATCTGCTAAGAGGGAGAAAAGGCCCTGATCATCCAGATCGTAGAGTTTTTCCTTGGGGAGGAGCCCTCGATTAAGCCCTTGGAGAATCGCTTTTTTGATCATCGCCGTAGCGGATCGGACCGAAGGATGCCAATAAACCGTTTTATACATCAGGTATTTGGAAAAAAGGACGGATTCTACACTAGGAATACCCCGGGAATCAATATCCACTCCCCGTTCAGGATGAGGATGCAAGCGGGAAAGAATGAAATCCACATCCTGGGCGCCGTAAGGAACCCCGCAATACCGGGCATCCCGGTTTAAGTAGTCAAGTTTATCCGGATCCAGAACCCCGGAGAGCAATTTCCGATAGAACAGCAGTTCCTTTTCCTGGGCGCCTGGTAGGGCGGTGTTAATAATCGCCGCGGTAAAATAAGGATCCGCCCCGGTGGCTCCTACCAGGCTTTTAAGGGGCTCGGTTAAAAGCCGGGTACCGGTCAATACCTCATGGTCCTCCAGGGGCAGTTCCTTGAGGGAGTGCGCATAGGGAAAATGGCCCAGATCATGCAGGAGGGCTGCACATAGAAAGGAACGGATCCCCCCTGGGCTGGTCCATACATCGGCCCCCTGTTCCAGGAAGTTCCGGAGAAGTCTGCGGGCCAGATGATAGACTCCCAGGGAATGGGCTGCCCGGGTATGGGTGGCGCCGGGATAGACGCAATGGGTTGGTCCCAGTTGAAAAATCCTATGCAGCCGCATAAAAGGCGCGGATTTAGTCAGCGCCTCCAGGGCAGGGGTAAGGTATATATGCCCCCATAAAACATCCCGAATAGGGGCGGTGAAACCTTTTTCCAGTGCCCCATACTTATCATGCATACTTTTTCTCTCTCATTAAAGAGGAGAGTATAAAGCCAGGGGCTCCTTGTGTCTAGTGAGGGTTCTGGCAATGACCACAGGAAAAGTCCCCTGCTTTATAGTACTAAACCTGTCCCAAAACTGAAGTTTTGGGAAAAGCCTTCACCTTTATATAGTTGCTCCTGCCTACCGCGGCATGATCCCTGCGGTAGGACAGACCTTGGTACATTCGCCGCAGCCGTCACAGGCCGTATCCACTAAGGAACGGCCAAAAGGTACGTGGATACGGGTTGTAAAACCCCGGTTTATATAGGTAAGTACATTAAGCCCCTTAATCTCCGCACAGGCCCGCACACAGGCCCCACAGTTGATGCACTTATGTTCTTCCAGCTTTATCTTTTCATGGCTCTCGTCGAGGCTGTATCCTCGCCTTGCCCCGGAAACCGGGGGCTCGAAAAGTCCCTGATCCCCCTGGTAGCGGGTGGCGTAACGCCGCAGCTTGCAATCCTTCTGAGCATCGCAGCCGCAACTCAGACAGCGGGCTGCTTCTTTCACGGCCAGCCCAGGTTCCACACCGGTCTCCACCTCTTTATCCGTGGTTCGACGCTCCTCATCGCTGATGACCGGAATACGCACCCGTTCTGCCTGCGTATACCCGGTGAAAAGCTCTGCACTGAGACCTTCCAAGGGTCCCATCGAAGAATTAAACAGGACCGGTTCCCCGGTAAGTGGAAGCCCTGAAAGATACTGATGAACGGAATACGCGGTTTTCCGGCCATTACCCACGGCCCGTACCGCAGTGTCCGTTCCACTCTGACAATCCCCGCAGGCAAATATCCTCGGCCGTCCTGTCTGAAAAGTCCGGGGGTCTGCCTTAATCGTTCCTCTTCGGGTGGTTTCAAGCCCCAGGTCCCGGGCAAGGTCCGGTAACACCTGCTGCCCTAGCGCGGCCAAAACCGCGCTTACCTGCACCTGGTACGCTGAACCGGGAATCGGTACAGGATTTCGCCGACCTGATGCATCCGGAGCCGTGAGCTCCATCCGGGTGAGGGTGATGCTGAGCACGTCCCCTTCCTGGATGATCTCCATCGGCGCGGTGAGGTACTCAATCCTAACCCCTTCATGCAGGGCCTCGGCAATCTCGGTATCTTGGGCAGGCATCTCCTCCCGATCCCGGCGGTAGAGAATGCTCACCTGGGTTCTTCCTTGTCCTTCTCTAAGCGCGGTCCGGGCACAGTCAATCGCGGTGTTACCGCCTCCTATCACCACGACCCGGTCTCCCAGTTCTGGAGGGTTTCTTTTGGCAACTGCCTCCAGATAACCTATCCCCGGCCAGACCCCGGGAAGTTCCTCTCCTGGAATCCCCAAGGGAGTAGCCTCTTGCGCGCCAATTCCCAGGATCAGGGCGTCAAAGTCCTGTTCCAGGTCCTTGATAGCTATGTCGGTTCCCACGGTTACCCCGAAACAGAGTTCCACCCCAAGATCCGCTACTGCCCCAAGCTCAGCCTTAAGTACCTCCTCTGGGAGCCGATAGTAGGGGATACCATAGCGGAGCATCCCCCCGCTGGCAGGGTGCTGTTCAAAAACCCGTACCTGATGACCTGCCAGGCGTAAGTAGTAGGCCGCGCTCATACCGGCAGGACCAGCGCCGACAATGGCCACCCGTTTCCCAGTAGGCGCTCCGGGAAGCGGGAGTTGGGGGCTTCCATACTGTTCCAACTCTGCATCCGCGATGTACCGTTTCATACTGCAAATGGCAATCGGTTCCTCTACTCGCTGTCTACGGCAGACCTCTTCACAGGGCCGGGGACAGATCCGGCCCAAGATACCGGGGAAGGGGGCCTGTTCCCGGATAAGCCGGGCAGCATCAGCGGTCTTTCCCTCCTGGATCAGGGCTAAAAAGCCCGCAATGTCAATGTTCGAAGGACAGGCGCTTTGGCAGGGAGACAGGCAGTCTCCGCAGTGATCTGAGAGGAGCAGATTGACACACATCCTGCGGGAGGCTTCCAACTCCGGGTCTTCTACGGTGACGATCATACCCTCCTGTACCAAGGTGGCGCAGGAGGGGACCAGGATGTCCCGGCCGCCGTGAACCTTGACCGCGCAGATAAAGCAACTGGTAAAGGGTTTGAGATGATCTGCATGGCAGAAAGTGGGAATATCGAATCCCCCTTGCCGGGCAGCTTGCAGGATGCTCGAACCTTCTTCGATACGCATGGTTTGGTTATTGATAGTTATGGTAACTAAGGACATGGGATACCTCTACTCGACCTCAATGGCATGGAACGTACAGGTTCCTTGGCACAGACCGCAACGGGTACAACCCAAGGAATCCAGATGATGGGGGCGCTTCTTCTCACCAGAAATCGCCTTAACCGGACAACTGCGGACACAAGCCCCGCACCCGGTACAGGCCTCCTCCCGAATGACAAACCGGATCAGAGGCTTACAGACCTTGGCAGGACAGCGTTTCTCCTTACTATGGGCCTCGTATTCCTCCCGGAAATACCGGAGGGTGGTAAGCACCGGATTAGGGGCCAACTGCCCCAAACCACAGAGAGAGGTCTTTTTCACCTGGTTTGCCAGGTCCTCCAACAGCAGGAGGTCTCCTTCGCTCCCTTCTCCCTGGGTAAACCGGGTGAGGATGTCCAGCATCCGCTTCGTCCCGATTCTACAGAAGGTACACTTCCCACAGCTCTCGTTTTGGATGAAGGTGAGGAAATACCGGGCCACATCCACCATGCAGGTCTTTTCGTCCATCACCACCAGTCCCCCGGAACCCATGATGGCCCCTGTAGCGGTGATGGATTCCACGTCAATAGGGATGTCAAAAAGCCGCTCAGGAATACAGCCTCCAGAGGGTCCCCCCATCTGAACCGCCTTGAGGGGTCTACCAGTGGAACTGCCGCCGCCGATACCTTCCACCAGTTCCCGGATGGTCATACCCACGGGGATTTCCACCAAGCCCACCCGTTTGACCTTGCCTGCCAGGGCAAAGACCTTGGTCCCCACGGTTTTTCCGCTTCGGTACCGGTTGAATGCCCCAGGGCCTTGGTTGATGATGAAGGGTACGTTCTCATAGGTTTCTACGTTGTTGATGTTAGTAGGACTCTCGCGGATCCCTGATTCCGCGGGAAAGGGGGGCCGCAGACGGGGCATTCCCCGGCGTCCCTCTATGGAGGCTATGAGCGCGGTTTCTTCCCCGCAGACAAAGGCCCCGGCTCCTTCCTTGATGCTCAGGTTGAAGGAAAATCCGGTACCCAGGATATGTTCTCCCAAGAACCGGTACGCTGCTGCTTCATCCAGAGCGATACGGAGACGCTTAATGGCCAAGGGGTACTCTGCCCGGCAGTAGATGTACCCATACCGCGCGCCTGTGGCATACGCGGCAATGAGCATTCCCTCCAAAAGGCCATGCGGGTCTCCCTCAATCATAGCTCGGTCCATAAATGCCCCTGGATCTCCTTCATCGGCATTACAGACCAGGTATTTATACCCCCCTTTCTTTACCGAGGCATGGGCGAGAAAGGACCACTTGCGGCCAGTAGGGAAGAAGCCTCCGCCTCGGCCGGCTAACCCTGATTCGGTGATCTGGGCAATAACCTCTTCCGGGGTGTAGCGGGTAAGGCAGGTTTTGAGGGCCTCGTAGCCCCCAGCGTCTAGATAGTCCTGAATTTTTTCAGGATTGATACGCCCACAGTTCCGCAGGGCCACCTTGACCTGTTGAGAAAGATAGGCCCAGCCTTCCCCGGTTTCCTGGACCCGGTGAGTGGCAGGGAGGATTCCCTGCTGGATGTTCCGGCAGAGTTCCTCTGCAAAGTTCCGATCCACCGGACCAAAGAGGACCCGTTCTTCTCCATGGACGAACTCTACCAAAGGCTCCGCATAGCACATGCCCACACAGGAGGTAACTTCCACGGTGGCTACTTCCGGGGGCAGGGTGTCATGCAAATAGGTATACACTGCTTGGGCCCCTGCGGCGATACCGCAGGAACCCAGGCCCACCAAGACTTTAGGAACCGGCATGAGCAGTCTCCTTCGCAGCAGCAGCCCCTTGATATTCTTTGAGAACCGCCTTGATTTTGGCGACGCTGAGCTTAGCGTAAATGGTCTCTCCGATCATGAGCACTGGCGCAAGGGAACAGCACCCAAGACAGGCTACAGATTCCAAGGAAAAGCGCTGGTCCACAGTGGTTTCCCCTGCTTGGATGCCCAATTCTTGGCGTATCACTGCAGCAACCAGTTCAGCGCCTGCTACATGGCAGGCGGTTCCTTGGCAGACCCGGATGAGATAGGTTCCCTGGGGTTTGAAACGGAACTGGGAATAGAAGGTCGCCACCCCGTAAAGGGTGGAGAGGGGGATTTGGGATTCCTGGGATACCGCTTCCACCAGGTCTTGGGGAAGAAAGCGGTGGCGGCGCTGGATTTCCTGTAAAAGAGGAATGGCGTATTCCGGTGCCGAACCTACGACCTTCACAATCTCCCGGGCTTCTATTACCAGGGGTATGGTTTCGGATGGTTCTCCGAGAGAAACGGCATGTTTGCCTGTAGTACTACAGACCATAGAGGGCTCCTTATGACCGGACCTGCCGGACTTTAAAATGACGGTACTCGACCTTGTTTAGGACGGGCTACATTTTCTTCTGTAAACAAAAAAATCCGTGGGTAAAACGTGCAAGACCGCCTGGTTCATACCGGTAAAACCCGGATCTGCCCCAAAGCGGCTTACCCGGATCCTACTTGGGTACCTATGAACGACCCGGAGGAATAGTAAGGCAGCACGTACATCATGATTTTGCGTGGTTTACTGGTAAAAAATTCTAGGGATCAAGAGCATGGACCAGTTCGAGCGGATGATAAGACGTTCCAGAGGAAAGAAATGAGGACTGCATCGAGTAAGACCAAGTTGTATATAACGTGTACATGTCCTTATTTTATTGATTCCTCTGGATAGAGTCAATGATCCGGTAAACCGCACCCCTCAGGGGAGTCCCTGGAGCGCAACAGAACAAGTCATGGTGTGGGAACCCCCAGCCATTCCGCCAATTCCCGAAGCCGGTCTGGTACGGGGTTGGCCAACAAAAGACCCAGCAAGACCCGGCGATGCTGTTCTATTTCCGGGGTGTTGGTCTTGATGCTCATCCCTGCCCGGGGAGGAGTGGAACAGGCAAACTCCCAGGTTCCCTCCTGAGTTTCTACCATACACATCCGGCAGTCTCCGTACAGGGAGAGGTCCTGATGGTGGCACAAGGTGGGTAGTTCGATCCCTGCCTTATGGATCAGGGCCAGGATACTTTCCTCCCCGTTAAGCTCTATTGGAAGGCCGTCAATGGTCATATATTCGGCGTTTTCCATGTTACTGTTCCTCCTTCACCGCGTTGCATGGACAGGTCTCGATACAAGCCCTGCACTTAATACACTTCTGTTCATCGATTTCATGGGGGGTCTTAGGCTTACCGCTAATAGCCCCTACAGGACAGGCCTTGGCGCATTTGGTACAGCCTTTACAGGTTTCTTTATCAATACCAATTCGGGCGAGCTGCTTACAACTCCCTGCAGGGCAGCGTTTATCGTAGATGTGGGCTTCGTATTCCCTGCGGAACCGCTGGATGGTGCTTACTACTGGATTAGGCGCGGTCTTCCCAAGGCCGCAGAGGGCCGTACTGGAAATAGTATCCCCCAGGCTGAGAAGCAGCTCTATATCTCCATCCCGGCCGTTTCCTTCCACTATACGTTTCAGAATCTCCAGCATCCGCTTGGTTCCTTCCCGGCAGGGGGTGCACTTGCCGCAGGATTCTTTTTGGGTAAAGCTCATGAAGAACCGGGCGATTTCCACCATGCAGGTCTTGTGGTTCATAACCACGAGACCGCCGCTTCCGATGATGGCATCGGCTTTTTTCAGGGAGTCGAAATCCAAGGGTAAGTCCAGATCATCCTTCCCAAGACAACCTCCAGAGGGCCCTCCTATCTGTACGGCTTTGAATTCCGCCTGGTCCCGCAGGCCTCCGCCAATGTCAAAAATCACCTCTCTCAGGGTCATGCCCATAGGCACTTCGATGAGTCCGGTATTGGTGATATTCCCGGTCAGCGCGAAGGTTTTGGTACCCGGACTGCTTGCAGGTCCGATACTCCGGTACCAGGCCGCCCCCTGGTTGATGATGGGAGGTATGTTGGCGAAGGTCTCCACATTGTTCAGCAGGGTGGGTTTCTCAAAGAGCCCCTGGGCTACGGTACGGAACCGCTTTACCCGGGGCATCCCCCGATTCCCCGCAACCGAGGCGGTGAGGGCGCTTCCTTCTCCGCAGACAAATGCCCCGGCTCCCCGGTATACCTCGATGGTGAAGCTGAAATCCGTTCCCAGGATGTGTTGTCCCAAAAGGCCCAGTTCGGTTGCTTGGATGATGGCGGTTTGGAGCCGTTTTACGGCAATGGGGTATTCTGCCCGGACATAGATGTAACCCATGGATGCCCCTGAGACCTTCCCGGCAATGAGCATCCCCTCGATCACCCGGTGAGGATCCCCTTCCATGACGCTCCGGTCCATGAAGGCTCCTGGATCTCCTTCGTCGCCATTACAGACCACGTACTTAGGCTGGGTGTGCTGCTGGTACACCTCCTGCCACTTAATGCCGGTGGGGAACCCTGCGCCTCCTCGGCCCCGCAGCGCAGACGCGGTAATTTCCGCGATGACTTGTTCCGCTTCCATTTCAAAGAGCGCTGCTTCAAAGGCCCGGTACCCGCCCACGGCGAGGTATTCCCGGATTGATTCCGCGTCAATGAGGCCGCACTGTTCCAGCACGATCCGGGTCTGCCTTTTGTAGAAGGGAATCTCTTCCCGCTTGAGATAGGGGCTTCCTTGGTAGTGATACACTAAATGCTCGCAGATTTCCCCCCGGAGGATGGTCTTATGGATGATATCCTCACAGTCCTCAAGCTGCACCTTGGTATAGAGGTACCCCTCTGGTTCAATCAGGATCAGGGGGCCCATTTCACAAAATCCGTGGCAGCCGCTTTTCTTCACCCCAATGGGGCCTTCAGAGGCCCTATGGGGTGTTTGAGAACCTTCTGGTTCTATCCGCAGTTCCACTGTATAGGGAAGCCCCTGTTCCTTCATAAGCTCCAGCAGCCGTGCATAGAGCTTGAGGGAACCGCTCGAAACACAGCCGGTTCCTGCACAGACGAGGATTTTTCTACGTTCCCTGGCTAGGGCCTGGGCATACCCTTGCCGGACTTCTTGTAAAGCGGTTCTATCCCGTAACATGTACCGCCTCCTCCCTGACAGCAGGGCTTTCTGTTTCGGCTTTCAATTCCTTGAGCAGGGCAGCTGCTTTTTCTGGCGTCATGGCAGCGTGTACCCTATCGTTTACCGACAGGACCGGCGCCAAGGCACAGGCTCCAAGACAAGAAACGGTCTCCAGGGTAAACAGGAGATCCCCGGTGGTCCCTTTGGTTTCGGAAAGCCCCAGTTCTTTCCGAAGGGTTTCAAGCAGGGGACCAGCGTTCCGCACATGGCAGGCCGTACCGTCGCAGACCTTGATGATAAATTTCCCCTTGGGTTCGAGGGAAAAGTTTTCATAAAAGGTCGCTACCCCGTACAGTCGGGCCTCGCTTATATCCAACTTTTTGGCCACATACGGAAAGATTTCCGGCGGTAAATAATGGTACTGTTCCTGTACCCCCTGCAAGATGGGGATGGTTGCACTGGGGGTACAGCCCCATAGTGCCGTAATCCTGTCGATGATCCCATAGTCAATAGCCATGGTAATACCTCTCTTTGCTGTTTTTATCGTTAAAAGTAATGGACCTGTATGGGTTTTCCCATTTTTCTTAGACAGGTTTCCAATTCTTTAAGCAGCCCTATTTTATCGCTCCATCCCAAGCCAACTTCACCGGCCTGATGCGCGGGATTAACCGCCCTGCCCACATAAAAGGTGAGTTCCGCTGCTTCTTCAAAGAGGAGCCGGGCGATTTTAGAGGCCCCGTCTTCCCCGCTTTTCCAGGGAGCGTCTCTTTCGGTTCCTGCCAGGTAATTCCGGGCGTATTTGAGAACCTGGTGTATGGTGATAAGCCCTTCGGTTACGAGGTCAACCCCGTCGATTTGGGCTACCGGGGGAATGGCGGGATCTAGATGGCAGGGAAGGAGGGTGTCCAGGGGTTTGTGGAGAAATTCCGCTACCAGGATCGAGGTGGTTCCGCCGCAGACGATGTGTTTTCCTTCTTCGGAGAAAAAACAGTCCATCATCTCAGACAGCTTTTCAGGATCTGCCGGGGGGCCGGCTAAGAGGTTGATTCGAGCTCTCAGCGTACAGACCGGATCTACCGGCAGCGGTTTGGCTCTGGTAAGCCGCTGATACACCATAGGGTCCTCCTTACATAAAGAACATCAGGGCCCAAGAACGCGGTCCTGGTCCTGTAACCGATTAAAGAGGACAGGTATGTATTGAACATGAGGCGCCTTATGGCGTATATTTTCTCTACATGCAACACCCTGCCGGCCGCATAACTTCGTGGTGGAAGGGCTGCCGGTGGGGTTCCTCTTTTTAACACGCTTCAGATAAAGCACTTAAGCGCCTCCAGGCTCAACTCCGTTCAAAGCTGTCCGGGTTAGCGTTTCCGGACAGCTTTTGATAGAGACGAATGGAGGTCGTATTCTACCAGATCTAACGTATCATAAGCTCAAGCCCTTGAGAAATATAAATTTCGCATAGGCCTATTCCAATATGGATATGAGGGTTTCCTACAAAAATTGTATCCAGCGCAGAAAAGGTATAGTCCTGGGGATAATGAGCACATCTTTGAATTGATTGTTGGCTAAGCTACAGCGCCGCTATACCAGGTGGAAACGCTCAAGGAGCGTATCAGGAATTGGGGATACTCCCAATATGCCGAATCTTTCTCCCACCGTTTTCATCATACCGGATAAGCGCATATCTTTATTCTAACTTCGGGGATACGGCATAGAAACGTTTAGTCAGGTTATCCAAAGTAGTGCCTGCTGTTACCCGGTACACAAGGAGGTCTGTATTGAACGCCTTATGGCGTATATGTTCTCTATATGCAACACCCCGGCCGGCAGCATAACTTCGTGGTAGAAGGGCTGCCGGTGGGGTTCCTCTTTTTAACACGCTTCATACGAAGCCGCTTAGGACCATGACCCCGCTCATCCGTAGAAAGAAGCTGTCTGGAACTACGGTCCCAGACAGCAGAGAGAGGTAGATGAAAGGAGGTCATTCCTTATCTATGATTTAAGGTAGCATACGTTAAAGTCCTTGAGAAATATAAATTTCGCATCAGCCTATTTCAATATGGATATGAGGGTTCCCTACAAAAATTGCCGAAAAGAAAGGTCGTTTTTTGAAGCATAGATTTTATCAATAAACCTTTTATCCAGCGCAGAAAAAGTATAGCCCTGGGGATAAATGAGCACATCTTTAAATTGGTTATTGGCTAAGCTACAACGCCGCTGTACCAGGTGGAAACGCTCAAGCAGTTTATCGGGAATAGGGGATACCCACATATACGTAAACGGAAGGGTACTCAATAAATCAAACTGATTGCACCGTTCGTAGAGATAGATCCGTTTCCGCAACGGAACCGGTCCCTGGGCTCGCTGGGTTTCCAAGGCCCCTAAATAAGGAACCGCCGTATCCCCGTGGACGATTTCAATAAACCGGCTCAGTTCACTGTAGAGCACTTCCGCGGCATCTGCTAGGGTATGGTTTTTTGACATGAGCACCACATATTCAAATTCCCAGATCTGCTCATGGCCCAGTCCTTTATCCGCGAGATAATCGAGAAAATAATTCTCGTACATCTTCTGATAGCGGATAATACCGAGTTTAAACCGGTTTTCCACCAGATCCGTGATGGTCTGCATGGAATTGGTCTCTTGCACCTTGATGTTTATCTCTTGTTCAGGGTCCAGTTCTGCGGCAAATTGGATAAAAGCCGCGGCGATATAACTTCCCCGAGGTATGGAGACCGTGAAATGCTGGCACTGGCTCGTATCACCCTCTGCTATGGTCTCGATCTTTTCCATCTGCTCCAAAATGTTCCGGGCATAAGCCAGAAACTCAAGGCCCTGGCGGGTAGGAATAACCCCCCGGGAACTCCGCTCAAAAATAGGAAATTTGACCGTATCCTCCAGTTCCTTAATCACCTTGCTCAGGTTGGGCTGGGCCATATACAGATTATCCGCTGCCTTGGTAATAGACCGGGTTCGTTCAATTTCCAAAGCGTATTTGAAATACAGGGTATTCATCGTTTACTCCCCTCGATTAGTCTTTAATGGAATGAGCAAATTCGGTTATGTGAGGGGGTTTCAAAACGAACCGAAGGCTGAAACCCCTTTAGTTACCGTACCGTTTGAGAAATAGCCCTTTGATCGTGAACCATCTGACTTCATGGTATCAAGAAGCAATGATCCTGTACAATATTAAAGATGGCATAGACGTATTCCATTAACCATATAGAACCAGGGTACGCTTTTTTCTTTTTTTTATACCAGGCATAATGCCCGGGCTTCTCATTCATAGGGGATTGGGAACGGTGAAGGGGGAATGGTCAATCACCGTTTTTACCTCCAACGTACACCGGGTAATTACTATGCAGGGCGGCAGGAGACAGGTGGAAGGACGGCGTCTTGACCCCTGTTCCGAGGCCCTCCAAGCCGCCTACAAGGGGCAAAGATCGGCTTTTCCTGAAACAGCTTATTGACATTTTTTACTTGAACAGGGATTATAACACCATGTTTCGGCTAAGGGCAGGCAAGCAGACAGAAAACGCCCTCGGTTCATATTATACTCTAAATAAAAGAGAAAATATCAACTACCAAATAGCTAATTCTTCAGTCAAAAACTCTCATTTGGGGGCAAAAACGCCCTCTCCATTGGCAAAAACAACTCATTCGCTGGCCAAAATAACTCGTCCGTTGGCAAGAATACGTCATTTTGGGACAAAAATACCCTATTAGAGACTAGACAGATACAAAAGAGGCATATAAGGTCAAAAACAACCGACTGGCTCCCCGAACACGAGGAGGACAACGCTCCATGGCGTTTATCTGGAACGCCGCCTTGCAGAACCATTCCCCCACATGGAACAGTATGCGAAATGCCTTTATACTGTTTTTTGGAATAGAGTTGTTCGAAAACCTCGGTTTCCGTCGAACCAAAGGTTCGCCAACAACCGCTAAAAAACAGTGCAATGCAGAGCATTTTGCAAGACTTGTTTGGACTAAAGTCCGCGACAACCAACCGGCTTGTCTTACCAAGTCCAATGCCCTATGCAGCCGGAACGCTATGGGCCCTAAGCTATTGTATAGAACTGTATGGCCATAAAAGAAAAATTGGAGACATTGCTCTTTTAATTCAAGCGGCAGCTTACCGGATGCTGCCGGTACTTTTGGAGGTAACGCCATGAAATTCCTGCAGCCAATGACGGCAACGGAGTTGTTTAAGTCCTTTAGGGAGAACGCCAATCCGCAGCAGGCCGTCGCCATGGGCGCATATATGCGGGATTTGTTCCCTTTCCTTGGCATACCGGCGCCGGAGCGTAGAAAACTCAGCCGTGAGTTCCTGAAAGCCGCAGGGAAGCGTGATGTTGACTGGGGCTTTGTTTTCAAGTGCTGGAAACAGCCGGAACGGGAGTTTCAATATCTGGCAACGGACTATCT
>JAITAI010000033.1 GCA_031284195.1 Treponema sp. | reverse complement strand
TGGGTGGTCCAGCCGAGCCGCTCGGCGATCTCCTCATCCGTAGGCTCCCGGCCCAGGACTTGCATGAGCTGCCGGGATTCCCGGACCACCTTGTTGATCTGTTCTATCATGTGTACCGGGACCCGGATGGTCCGGGCCTGATCTGAAATGGACCGGGTAATAGCCTGCCGGATCCACCAGGTGGCGTAAGTGGAAAACTTAAAGCCTTTCTGGTACTCAAATTTCTCCACGGCCTTGATGAGACCGATGTTCCCTTCCTGGACCAGATCAAAAAAATGAAGTCCCCGATTGGTATACTTCTTGGCAATGGAAACCACCAGCCGCAAATTCGCCTTGATGAGCCTATCCTTGGCATTTTTCATCATGCTCCGTCCCCGGCTTATTTCTTTTGCCATAAGGTTGATACTCTCGATGGATTCTTCAAATTCAGCTTCCATCTGGCGGAGCTTCTTTTCGGTCACCTGGATAAGCCGGATCTTCTCTTTGATTTCATCTGAAGAGAGACTCAGTTCTTCCTCAAGCCGTTCCCGTTCCTCTTTAATGGTGAGTCCTCTGCCTAAAACCCGCAGTTCTTTCAGAGACCGCACCCGCAGGTGTTTTTCTATCCGTTCCTGTTCTTTCTTATACCGTTTAATTCTCCGGGCGGCCTGAATGAATTTCTCGGAAAACCCGGTTATTTCATCCGGGTGTATTTCAGCTGCAGCAAGGACTTGCATGATATGGGATCGGATTTCCTTCAGTTCAGGGTCATCAAAAATATTCATTCCCCGGGTGATAAGCCGCCGCTTTATTTCCAGATAATTTTTCAGATCCCCCAGAATAACCCGCAAGGTTTCTTTGTAAAATTGATTAAGTCTGCGACGCTCGGTCATGTATTCGGTAATTTCTTTTTTGGAGAGGCTTAATTCCCGCAGATCTTTTTTGGAAAAAGCCTTTTGCGCGATATGGTAAAATTCAGGGATGATCATGCCGGACTTCTTTATCACCCCTTTGATGATATTCTCCCCATTCTCCATCTGTTTGGAAAGTTCTACTTCTTGTTCTGCAGTAAGGAGGTTTTCCCTACCGATTTCCCTGAGATACAGCCGGATCGGATCATCCACGGATGCTTCCTTCTCCATAGCAACCAGGCGTTTCTTTTCACCCCGGGAAGTTTTCCGCGCTTCTGGTTCCCCTTCTTCATCCCCTGGGGACTCTTCCTGAAAGATCTGGACATTATTAGCCTCAAGTAATGCAAAAACCTGTTCAATCTTATCGGAATTGGCAATATGCTCAGGTAAATAATCAGACAACTCCTCGTAAGAAAGGGACTTCTTTTCCTTAGCATATTCAATCAACTTCAAAACAGCAGGATCAAGCTGCAAATCCGTCATTGCTTATCTTCCTTCATTCGGCGTAATTCAGCATCAATATGCATCTTCTCAGCAAGGAGTTCTTCTGGATGCACATCAGCGGTTCCGCTCGCTGCAAGACGAAGCTCCATTACAATTTCGTACAACCGCTTTTCAAGTCGCCGCTGCTTAACCCGTTTAATGCCATCCGAAACGAGTTGGTCTGGATTTGAAGAAAATTCCCTCGATGCAGCCTGCTTAATAACAAAATTGCGCAAACCCTCTCTGCTGATACGAGATAAAAGAGCATCCATACCGGATTCATCATATATAAAACACTCTTCCAAAGCGATAAAGAGTTCTTTTGCAAAAGGATCTTCAATCTCCTTAATCAAAAGACTGGCACGCAATTTTGGATATAATCTATAATGTACCGAAACCGCAATGAGCAGGTACAACTCATCGTTCATACGGATCGATCCTCCTGTCTGAGGGTCTTCCTCTTCCTTTCCCCTCCTTGATACATACCTTTGAGTGGAATTAACATGACTTGTATAGTCATGGAATACCGCCATTCGATCCACCCCAAAAGCATCAGCCATCTGATCAATAGAAGCCCCTCTTGAAACCTCCGAGTCCAGACTTGCTAAATAAGGAAACATAAAAGCACAGGCTTTCGTTTTTCCTTCAGAACCGGATAGATCAAAAAAAGACCTGCTGCGGATTATAAGATACTCAAGATCAATTATAACATTTTTTGCCGTTTTTTGCAATGCCTCGGGGCCAGCTTCTTTTAAAATATCCGCAGGATCTTTATATGCCCCTTCTGGTCCCAGGCCGTTATGAGGAACCACCACTTCTGCCACAAGGCCGTTTCTCCTACAGGTGAGGATGGCTTTAAGCGCCGCTTGATGTCCTGCCGAATCTGCATCAAAGAAAAGATACACCCGCTCTGCCCAGCGGCGTAGGACTTGGGCCTGCTCATCGGTAAAAGCGGTCCCTAAAGGGGCCACTGCGTTGGTGACACCCACCTGGTGTAGGGCAATCACATCCATATACCCTTCTGCGATATAGACCGCTTTGGTTTGCCGAATGACCTTGAGGGCCTGATCTAGGGCAAACAAGGTCTGTCCTTTCTTGTACAGATCCGATTCTGGCGAGTTGAGGTATTTAGGTCCCTCTCCGGATAAGAGCCGCCCTCCGAAGGCTATGGTCCGTCCTTGCCGATCCGCAATGGGAAACATAAGTCGACCGGAAAAAAAACTCGACCGGGGATATTTGGATGAGAAAAGCCCAGAAGAAGCGAGAAAGGCTTCTGAGTAGCCCTTTTTGGAGAGAAAAAGGAAAAGCCAGCGCCTATCCGCTGGAGCATAGCCCAGACGGAACCGATCCAGGGTCTCGGTACTTAATCCCCGAGACAGGGCATAGTGTTTTGCCTTGTTTCCTTCAGAGCCTTGCATCAACAAATAGTGAAAACTCCCCGCTACCCGGTGGTAGAGTTCGGTTTTTTCCGCAAACTCTTGGATCCTCGAAAGCGCCCCTGGGTCCTGCGGCCCCTCATACACCATAGGGACCCCAAAGCGTTTTGCCAGAAGTTCTACTGTTTCAGGAAAGGACAGTTTCTCCATCTCCATGACAAAATTCAACACCGTCCCCCCCTTGCCGCAGCCAAAACAGTGGTACAATTTGAGGTCTGGATTAACCGTGAAGGAAGGGGTCTTTTCGTTGTGAAAGGGACAGAGCCCCATATACCGTCCGCCTCGTTGTTCAAGCCGCACATAATCACCCACCACCGCAAGGGCGTCTATGGTCTGGTTCACCGCTTGTATGGTGGATTGGGCGATATAGCTCATCCCAGATACGCTTCCTGGTTATCGTGGAATTGACCTATCACGAGGAAGAACGGCCTTTAACATAGAGTACCCCTGCCCGGATATGATCATCTAAGGTACGGGAAAAGTAGTGCCGTCCTGCGGTACTGTCTACTAAACGGAAATAGAGGTACTCCTTCCGTATAGGATTAAACGCCGCATTCAAGGCAACTGCCCCAGGAGCGGAAATCGGCCCTGGAGGGAGTCCGGTTCTCATATAGGTGTTATAGGGATCTTGAATTTCCGTATCCCTGGTATAGATCACCTCTGGATGGAGCCGTCCTTGGATTTCGGTGATCACGTATTCGACCGTGGCGCAGGATTGAAGGGCCATACCGATATCTAAGCGATTATAAAATACCCCTGCCATGAGGGGAGCCTCTTCATTTACCCGGTATTCCCGTTCCACAATCGAAGCAATGATAACCTTCTGGTATAACTCTTCAGGGCTCAGGGCCTTACCGGGTAAATCCCCAGTACCAGTCATACCGGGTAATGTGGCAATGCGCCTAAAAAAGGTATCTACCATGGCTTTGACTACCAAGGACGCAGGATAGTCCCGGGGAAAGAAATAGGTATCTGGATAAAGAAAACCTTCCATGGTTTCGCCGGGTATCTGATAGGCAGCACGCATTTCCGCGTCCTCTGCCACTGCCAGAAAGGCATCGGCATCACAGATTTCCGCTGCGTCAAGAATCTTGGCCATTTTCTTAAGCGTTACCCCTTCAGGGATGGTTACTTTTGTGAGAAACTGCTGTCCGGTTACGAAAATGGAGCGAATGGCCATTTGGCTTGCAGGAAGCTCCAGTCTATAAGTTCCAGCTTTTATATACCCCTTATCAAGCCGGGAAAGGATGTACCAGAAATAATGGCTTCGTATCATCCCCGCATCTTTCAGTCGCCTTCCCACTGCCATGGCGCTTTCACCAGCATAGACTTCAAAGAAACGGGTGTTACTGGTCTTTGCCGGGCCGTTGATTTCAGTTCCCGGTACTCCGAGCCCGGTGTCATCCAGCATCGAAGGACCTTCTGGGGGAGCATTAAAATACATAAACCCTCCTATCGCGGCTACAGAGAATAATACCCCCATCCCTATGAGGCAGCCCATGCAGAGACCTATCAGTTTAAGTATTCGGATCATACCACCTATTTCTACTCCTTTATTCCTAAGCAACTGGACTCATCATTTTGATAAAGAAGTATCTAAAAGACCTTCTACGTCTTGTATTGAAAGCTGGTTATAGAGGGTCCGTTCTATTTTTAAGAGTATATCCCGTTCCGCAGGCAAAAGGGTGTTTTCTCTTTTTTTAAGCCGCGGAAATATGACCTTAAGTTCATTAAAGGTGAAAAACACGCCTCCTTCATGCTGGTATTCCATGGTGATACGCTTTCCTCCTATAAGCTTATTTCTAGACCTTCTGTAGCCAGGGTTACTTTTAGACCCCGGAAACCCATTCGTTCAATATACCACTGGGCGGATTGTAAATTGGAATACAGCTGCCGGTCATCATAGGCAGGTTCGTGATGAAACAAGACCAGGTGTTTTATCTTCCAGTGAGCGGCAAAATCCACAGCCATGCTGAAGGCACTATGGCCCCAATTATATTTTTCAATGGCTTCCTGTAAGGTGTATTGAGCATCAACGACTGCCACATCACAACGCTCAAAAAACGCGGTATTTTCTTCGTTCTCTATGAAATCCGCTGTAGATAAGGCCACATCTGTGGCATAGATAAACCGGTGTTTTCCATCATCAATCCGATACGAATAGGAATCCCCGGGATGGTTCATGAGTTTATAGGAAATGGTTACCTTATACAAGGCAAGCTCTTGGGACAAACAATGAAAGATTTTCTTGGCCCCCATCATGTCCATGCTTACCGGAAAATAGGGGGCCAGCATTTGCTTTGCCAGAATGGTCTCCAGGTCTTGCTTGGGTGAATAAAAGTCAACCTGTACCGTGGGATCATAGGCGGGATTAAAAAAAGGCAAGCCCATGATATGATCCCAATGGACATGAGAAAAAAATATATGGTAATGAGGTATCTTCGGCTCTTGCTGGGCTAGGGCAATGCCTAATTCCCGAAGCCCTGAACCAGCATCAAAAATGATGATCTGCCGGGGATCATCCAAGGCAACTGAGATACAGGAGGTGTTTCCACCCACCGTACTACCCAACCAGGGGGGTAATTCCGCAAGAAACCGTTTCTTGGCTTCAGGAGTTTCAATATCCGCCGGGCGTATCTGTTCTAGGATCGCGGTAATTTTGCTTTGTATATGGGATGATACCAATGGCGCCGGCAAAGAACCACGGGCACCCCAAAAATGGATATGCATCTACTCTCCTTCACTGTTCAGACTGTTCTTGAAATGAGCGGTTCTACCCTTTGCCGGCTTACCCATAGTTCTATTTCACCCTTTGTATGTAACGTACCGCTTCCCATACCCGGACAAGAAGCCGCCGTACGGATCCAGGAATCAGGAGAAACGAGGATTGACGGCCAAAACGGAAAGGTTCTACATTGTAACGGACGTCCTTTATACACCGAACACCCGTCCTGCCAGAAAATACAATCATAATCAGCTGTTTCTTTTAAGGAAAGCCGTTCCTCTTGACTATTTCCTGGGACCCACCGGCAATAGGTTTCTATAACCATATTATATTCCATTTGTAAGGCCGCGGCTAGAATAAAGACATCTTTTTTAGATAGAAATACAAAACCGCTTTCATACCGGCAACAGGCTGAACAACGGGTACAGGAAAACCGTAGGCCGTCACCATAAAAAGGTTCCTTATAGAGCTCCCCATAAGAGGCCGGGGAACCAGGCCGACTCGACATGCTGCCTCCAAAAAAACAGGGGTTGCCCTTTCTTTGTGGACAACCCCCGATGGGGAGAGAAGGATTCGAACCTTCGAAGGCTGAGCCAACAGATTTACAGTCTGCCCCCTTTGACCGCTCGGGAATCTCCCCTCGTGCTTACCCTCTTGCCATGTGGAACATCCATTTTCCCCGGAACAACGCTTTCCCGCTGGGAAAGCCATCTCCCGGAGTCGAACCGGGGACCTCATGATTACAAGTCAGGTGCTCTACCCAACTGAGCTAAGATGGCAAGGTAATATGAATTATAATACCCATATT
>JAITAI010000201.1 GCA_031284195.1 Treponema sp. | reverse complement strand
AATCCAAAAACTATAGTAGCTTATCTAGAATCGGAGCTTCGGAAAGACCTTTCAACTCGCTACACTGCGTCCCAACTTTGGAATTCTATCTCTGAAGCGGATCCTATGGCTGAAAGTATTGCTAAAGCTCTGGGTGTGCCATCCGCTAATACTCAAAAAGCATGGGCCAATCTAACCAACGCTGTTTGGTATTTCGACTTTTGATCTTAATAATCCTACTCATACTACAATTTTTTTTCTCTGGAGTGTTCTTGTACAAAATACAGCAGAACCACTCAATCCAGTTGATTTAACTAATTGCTTAGCTAGATTTAAAGCTTATTCCTCTCCGAATGTTTCATATAATACAGCTTCTTTAAGGGCCTTTACTGAAAATGTAATCCCAATTTTAGCTTCGGATTCAGAGATAAATATCTCCCAACAGATAACCCATATAAGATATTCTGGTTTTCAAGAAAAAGAATACCCTTCTTCTTTTGCGGCATATCAGACGAACTTCCCAACAGCTTTTGCATTCCAATCTCAATTCTGGTCAAAATACATCATCCATGAAATTACTGATAATTGGAAATCATTTTCAGCTTCTAATCAACAACACCGGTCAGAGCAGATGGTAGCGGCATTTAACACTTCTTCAAAAGGACGACCAAAGTCTTCCTTTTATCCTATGGATAAATCTTATCGCCATTAGATTCAGTTTCAGCCACGAACTCTTCGGAAATTTCCGAAGAGTTCGTGAAAGACTCTCTCATGAAACGTGTCTTTCTGGATATGGGTTTTTATATCCCATTTGCCGGAAACATTACATTCAAAAACGCACAGAATCTGCCTGACGCGTTGCAAAGTGTTCCGTTGAACCGTCTGTTTCTGGAAACACAGACAGTCCGTATCTTGCCGCCACGCCGCACCGCGGCAAGCCGTCACACCCCAGTATGATTGTAGACTAAATTATTACTGTATAAGAACCTCCCCGCCCTGAAGGGCGGAGTATTAGACCCCACTGCGAATAAAAAACCGCTAAGGCGCGGAAGGAAAAAGGAATGGTTAGAGAGCGGCTCTATATACTACCGGATTCCTTCGGTTTACCGGTGACGAGTAAAGCAAAACCCCGCTTTAAGCCCCTTATACCCCCGGTTGCCGGGTATTCCGGCATAATTACCCGGATTCTGGAAATTTTTTTTCATTCGCAGTATATTATTAATATGAAGCGATTAATTCTCTTTACGGCCCTTGGTCTGTGTATGGCAGGCGCCCTTAGCGCTCAGTCCCTAATAGGGAGAACCATGTATGTCACCGGAAAAATCATTGAGGTAAAAAGTTCCACCGCTTTTTTTTCCGACACCCTGGGGACCCTATCCTACGGCGATCCGGTTTCGGTCCTGCAGCAATACGGCAAGTGGGTACAGGTCAGATCCATGGAACCGCCGGTTTTAAACGGCTGGGTTGCCGCCGCCAGCCTGACCACCAAGCGCATCCTGGTATCCGCCGGCACGACATCCGCTTCGGCCAATGAAATCGCCCTGGCCGGAAAGGGGTTCAACCAGGAAATTGAAGATGTCTACCGGCAAAACGGAACCCTGAATTATGATGCTATTGATGCTATGGAGGCGATACAAATACCAACCCGGCAGCTTTTCGCTTTTCTGCAGGAAGGCCGCCTGGCCCGGGGAGAATAGATTTGAAATTTACGATAAAAATAAAACGCATCATACCCGTATGTATAGCCGCCGGATTCTTAGCGCCGCTTCTTTCCTGCCTCGGCATGGCCCAGACCATAGGGGACAGCTTCGATGATGTAGAGGATTCCAAAGGGGCCGCCGCGGTGTCTCAGTCCTCCCATTCGATTGAAAGGGCTCTGGAAGATATTACCCCGGAACAGGAGTACTTTATAGGCCGCGCCGTAGGGGCGAACCTCCTTACAAACTACCGGATCTATGACGGAAATCCGAATCTAACCCTGTACCTGAATCAGATTACCACCGCTATTGTCATTAATTCCTCAAAACCTGAAATCTATAACGGGTATCATACCGCCATTCTGGACAGCGATGAGATCAACGCCTTTGCCACATCCGGGGGGCATATTTTTATTACCCGGGGACTCCTTGACTGCGCCAAATCGGAGGATGCTCTGGCGGCGATTCTTGCCCATGAAATTGCGCACATCCAGCTGCATCATAGTATTGAGGCTATTAAATCCAACCGGGTGATAAGCGCCATCGCCGAAACCAGTTCTTCTGTTACCGGATTGGCACTTTCGGATCTAGCAGAGATTCTTGATGAAGCGGCTGAAGAAATTGTTACCGCCCTGCAGGATGGATATTCCCAGAAACAGGAATTCGCCGCGGATATCCGGGCCTTAGAACTTTTAGTAGGCGCCGAGTATGAGCCTTCAAGCCTGCTTACCATGCTCCTGGCTTTGGAACAAAATCAGCCCCGGCATCCCGGCGGGTTTAATCAAACCCATCCGATGCCGGAGGATAGAATAGCTAATGTACAAAGACCCCTGCGGCAATACCGGGATAAGGTACAGGACACCCGTTCCTACCGCGAAAACCGTTTCACCACGGTTAAATAAGCAAAGTCTTCTCTGAATCCTGCGGTGAATATGCAGCGCAATATAAAAGGTATCCTTAAAAAAACCGCCCCTCCGATCATTATAGTTTCAATGTTTCTCGTGCTGCTCCTTGCCGATGTCTCCGGTGTCTTTAATTTTCTTGAATTGAAAACCTATGACTTCCGGGTCCGGCTTTTTGCCGATTCCTACCGTACCTCCGATGAAGTTATTGTGGTACTCCTAGATCAACCAAGCATTGACTGGGCTGTTCAGGAACGGGGCTGGTCCTGGCCCTGGCCCCGGAAGGCCTACGCCGAGTTGATAGATTATATGAATCTCGCCGGGGCATCCGCGGTGGCCTTCGACGTTATTTTTTCCGAACCTTCGGTGTATGGCCCGGAGGATGATGAAGCCTTTATCCGTGCCGACCGTGATTTTAACCGGACCGTCCATACCGTTTTTTTCAGTTCCACCTGGAACAGCGTTTATTCCTGGCCCCGGGAACTTGACACAAAAACATTTGAGCTGAGCGGTTTTGATCCGGTTATTTCGCGCTACAATTTGTTGAATTATGTGGAGGATGCCGAAGAACGGCAAATCGGAGCCCAGCTTCCCATCCCCGGGCTTATGAACACTGCGGGAGCCATCGGCAATATTGCGACAAGCCTCACCGCCGAATCCGACAGGATTGTACGCCGGGCCTGGCTTTTTAACCTCTTTGACGGTAAGGCCATACCGGGACTTTCAGCAGCTTCCCTCCTGGTCTCCGGCAGCGATATGGGAATTGCCTATGACGAAAAGGCCCGGGTCATCCGTTGGGGGGATTATACCATCCCGGTGGGGAAAAACGGCGGCAGCCTTCTCAGGTTCAAAGGCGGCAGTCTGGACAAATACTGGCCCTATTCTGCCAAGGATATACTCCAAAGCGCAGAAGTCTATGCCAATGGAGAAGAGCCCCTCTTACCGCCTGAAGATTTTACGGGCAAATATGTTTTCTTCGGGCTGTATGCGGCGGGCCTCTTTGATATCTGCAGCACACCCCTGAGCACCGTATATCCCGGCATGGGAGTACATATTACTATGCTGGACAATATCCTTAATGATGATTTTATCCGGGAAAGTCCCGCCGCTTTGGCGCCCCTGATGAGCTTTTTCGTCATAGCCATTATGGTTATCCTGGTTCTGTATAGTTCCCATATCTCATTAACCCTTGCCGGCAGCGTTACTTTGATCACTATCATTATCGGGACAGGTTTCTTTACGTATTATTTGGGTTATTGGGTCCCTATTGTATTTCCCCTATCCGGGGCGATCTTCGCCTTCCTGGCAGCCTCCATTTACAAGTACGCCACCGAAGGCAGCCAGAAACGGTTTATCAAGTCTGCCTTTAGCCAGTACTTAAGCCCTGCGGTGATTGAACAACTCCTGGCAAATCCGGAACGGCTCAGCCTCGGCGGTGAACGCCGGGAAATCAGTATTTTTTTCTCCGATATTCAAGGGTTTACCTCCATCTCGGAAAAGCTCGATCCCTCCAAACTTACGGAACTCTTGAATGAGTACCTTTCCTTTATGACCGATACCATCCTGGACTCAGGAGGAACCATTGATAAATACGAGGGAGATGCGATCATCGCTTTCTGGAATGCCCCGGTGCCTTACGAGGATCACGCGGCCCGGGCGCTGGAGGCTTCTATGGCATGTCAACAGCTCCTAACAGAACGGCAGGACTTCTTTTATAAAAAATACGGTTGCCACTTGTTGACCCGGATCGGCCTCAATACCGGCTATGCAGTGGTAGGAAACATGGGTTCCAGCAAGCGCTTTGATTATACCATGCTGGGGGATGCGGTGAACCTGGCTGCCCGGCTTGAGGGGTTAAACAAGCAATTCGGTACCTATGTGATGTGTACTGAAGCGGCCTTTACCCAGGCCGGGAAAACCGGTTCTTTCTGGGGACGTAAACTTGCCCAGGTTGCGGTGGTGGGGAAACAAGAGGCGGTTACGGTTTATGAGCCTATGCCGCAAAGGGTATTTGCCGAAGCCCAGGGGATCCTCCGGCGTTTTGATGCAGCCCGGGACCTTTTTTACCAAGGCCGTTTTGCCGAAGCCCTTCCCCTGTTTCAGGTTCTGGCTTCGGAGGATAAACCCTCTTGGTATTACGCGAAACAATGTGAGTATTACCAGAAACACCCTGTTGCCTGGAAAGGATTTTGGCAGGCAAACACAAAGTAAGAAAATGGGATCTCCCCTTCACCATTTCCTGCGGACGCGCAGGGCTATGTTCAAACGTTCTTCTTCTATACCCTTGCGGACCGCATCGGGGATCGTGGCGCTTCTTTGTTGGCTTTTTTGTTCCGCCCTGATCGGGTTTGTCATTGGAGGTATGCGTGACCGGGCGCGGCTCATCCGAGATAATGACAATGAACAGATCCTCAGCGCCCTTTTTGCCAGTTTCAGGGACTATGCTGATCTAGGGGCTGCCGTCGAATCAAACCCGGTACTCAAAGAACGAGTAGCCGGCTTCGCGCTGTATGGTACGGATCTCACCCCGGTTTACCACTGGGGAAAGGTTCCCTTGGTTTTCGATGAAAGGATCCTGGATAATCAGCAGCGAAGCCGATTCGGCCGGTATACCATCCCGGATAAGAAAGGGCATCGGGTTACCTTCATTTTATACGTTAATCGGATGCTTCCCCCGCCGCCGCCTCGCCGGGACGCGGAAACCCCGGGAACAGGGCAGTATAGGATGCAGGATTTTTCCTTGCATCACCGATCAGGGAGCCGGTATCTTTACATTGATATAATGCATCCCGCGTATTGGCGGGTTCAAACTTTCACTACCATCTTGTTTCCCCTCTGTTGTCTTGCGATCCTGGGACTGGTTTTTTATATCCGCCATTTGTACCTCCGTAACCGGGAATACCGTAACCGGATTGAGGCCCAGAAAAACCTCGTGGTCCTGGGGACTGCTGCCAGTACCTTGGCCCATGAAATCAAGAATCCCCTCCTTTCCATCCGGCTCCAGACCGGGATCCTGCGGAAACTCTTCCCTGATAAGGGGCAGGAAGAGGTTGCCATCATTGATGAGGAGGTGGAGCGCCTCTCTGCGCTGATATACCGGGTCAATGATTATCTACGGGAAGCCCAGGGAAATCAGATTCCTCTGAACAGCTACGATATCCTAGCTGAGACCTCCCAGCGGCTCTGCGGCAGGAATATCCTCCACGATGAAGCCCTCCAAACGGGTATGATCCACATGGATCCCCACCGGGCCCGTTCGGTTTTTGAAAATATCCTGCGTAATGCCCTGGAATCCGGGGGCCCTCCAGAAGCCATATCCGCTTCTATCACCCGGAATAACGGCGCTCTGGTGATTCGTATCAGTGACCGGGGACGGGGGATCCGGGAAGAGGATCTGAAACGGGTGTTGGATCCTTTTTTTACCAGCAAGAGTACTGGTACCGGTATCGGCTTGTCTATCAGCAAACGGTTTGTGGAAGCGGTTCAGGGAACCATCACCGTGGAAAACCAAGAAGCCGGAGGAACGCTGGTCACAATCACCCTGCCAGAGTATACTACTTTCCATGGATAAACCCGCCGCTGCAAGCGGCGAGGTAGGATGCGTATGATGCGTGTATTAATCGTTGATGATGAACGGAACATCCGGCTCTCCCTGCAAAAATACCTTATCTTGGAACATATTGATTCAAAAACCGTGGAAAGCGGCGAGGGAGCCATCGAATATCTTACCCAAGAATCCTTTGATGCGGTGATTATAGACCTTAAACTACCCTGCATGAGCGGTCAAGCCGTATTGGAATGGATCCAACACCAGGGGATTCCTATTCCGGTGATCATGATCTCCGCCCACGGACAGATTCCTGATGCGGTACAGGCATTACAAACCGGGGCCAAGGATTACCTGGTCAAGCCCTTTGACCCCGCGGAACTGGTCATCAAGCTCCGTGCTTTAGTAGAAACCCAGGATGCGGAAACGGTCCCAGAACAATCCCCTCTTGCTCGGAAGAGCGCCCTGATCGGCGCTGCGCCGGTGATGGAACGGCTTTCAGCCCAGATCGATAAGCTTGCCGCCACGAAGGTGACGGTCCTCTTAACCGGTGAAAGCGGAACAGGCAAGGAAGTGGCTGCCCGGGAAATTCACCGCCGAAGCGCCCAGTCAGATGAACCCTTTGTGGCAGTGAATATCGGGGGTATTCACGAAGGGCTCATAGAAAGTGAACTCTTTGGCCATGAAAAAGGGGCCTTTACAGGAGCCCTGACCCGGAAGCAAGGGCTTTTTGAGCTTGCAGGCAGGGGCTGCCTTTTTCTTGACGAGATTGGGGAGATGCCCCTACCCCTCCAAGTGAAGCTCCTCCGGGTCCTACAAGAACGGAAGATCCGGCGTCTCGGAGGGCTTCAGGATATTCCCCTGACTGCCCGGATCGTGTCTGCTACCAACCGGGATCTGGAGGCTATGGTCAGGGAAGGTCGCTTTCGGGAAGACCTCTACTACCGGATCAATGTATTTCGGATCGAACTGCCTCCCTTGCGGGAACGGCGGGAGGATATTCCCCTCCTGACGGATCACCTGCTTAGGAATCTGAGCTCCCGGATGGGACGCCCTAAACCGAATCTAGCCCCTGATGCGGTAGCGCAGCTTTGCTCCTATTCCTATCCGGGTAATATCCGGGAACTGGAAAATATTTTGGAACGGGCCCTTATCTATGGAGATGGAAGCAACATACGGCCGGAAGACTTGGGCTTCCCGGATCCTAAGGCAGTGGAAAAACAGGAAGCCCCTGCATTGGGAGAACCCTCTACAAGCCCTTGCTTATCTACCCAAGTACCCCAAGCCCCTGAGATGCAGGGTCAGGAGAGCGCTGGATCCTTGGAAGCGATTGAACGGGAAGCTATTCGGGACGCCTTGGCCCGTTGTCAAGGAAACCGTACCAAGGCTGCTAAAGAGCTGGGTATAAGCCGGAAAACCATTTTGAATAAGATTAGAGCCTATGGGCTTTCCTGCTAGGGATGCGGAGGGGTCCCCGGTATTGCCTATAACGGTAAGTTCGATGGAATACGAGGGGTCCGGGAAGGAACGTTCATGTTCACGAATTATTCGGCTCCTTGTGCATCCCTTTGCGTACATGCGGACTTTAGTCTATATGCGTTTACTTAAGCAATTTAACCACAAACCCCACCAACTGGTGGTTCCTATTTGCCCTTTCTAACCACCAGTTCGTGTTGGTTCGTGGGGTTCGTGGTTTATTAGGAATAAAGTAAACCCACCTGGGCTGAAGTCCAGCGGACTTTTCTTGGTCTCACCTCACGTTACCTATAAGCATTCCAAAGAAATCCGGTTCCCTCCCCGTAAAGAGAGAACCGGATTTCTTTGTAGCCCCTCCCCTTTTATTATATGAGTCAGTTTCAAAACTCAATGAGTGCGGAAACTTCGGTTCCAATAAAACCAGCTTCAGAAAAAGGGATCTACAGCCTGTTTTTCCATTAAATCACCGCCAAACCGCCTCAACTATAACGAAGAGGCGGAGAGGCAGCCTACGCTCTGTCAATCCCCTCAGTAATTACCACTCAGCATACCCTGCAATGACGTCTCGGAAGAAATAGGCGCTATCCTTGGGAATCCGTTTCTGAGTAGCATAATCCACATACACAATACCAAATCGCTTGGTATACCCAAAAGCCCATTCAAAGTTATCCAGGAAAGACCACGCATAGTAACCCTTGAGATTAACCCCTGCTTTAATCAAGGCCACACAGACCTCCAGATGCTGCTTGAGGTACTCAATCCGTTCCCGGTCATGGATCCTGCCATCCCCTTCGATATGGTCTTGCCGGGCATACCCATTTTCGGTGATATACAGGGGAATCCCCGGCGCTACCTCATGGACCCAGGTAAGCAACCGTTCAAGGCCTCCTGGAACAATAGGCCAGTTCATATCCGTGGTATCATGCCAAGTAGGTTTTCCACAGTACTTAAAGGGGGCTCCTGTATCCGGGCCCACGGTCGATTCAGAGTAGTAGTTAACCCCGATAAAGTCGAGCTTTTCCGCTATGGTTTCTAAATCCCCGGGCTGAACCGGAAAAGGTACTCCCAAGGCGTGTACCGCCAGTTCTGGATACCCCTTACCCAAAAGGGGATAGAGGAAGACCTCGCTCTCTACAGCCCGGGCAATAAGGGCAGCCTGTTTATCCCCTTTACTGTTCGTTGCAGGCCGGGGAGTGGCCAGGTTCAGGGTAATCCCTATAGGGGCCTTGAGTCCGGTTTCCCGATAGGCCTTAACTGCTACGCCGTGGGCGAGGTTGACATGATGCACTGCTTTTACCGTGAAGTTGATGTCCTTGAATCCAGGAGCATGGTTGCCCCACAGATGCCCCAGGTAGGTAATACAGAAAGGCTCGTTGATGGTTATCCACTGATCCACCAGATCCCCCAACCCATCGTAACAGGCCTTGACGTATTCGGCAAAGGCATCCACGATGAATCGTTCGGTCCATCCTCCTTTATCCTGCAAACACTGGGGTAAGTCCCAATGGTACAGGGTGGCACAGGCCTTAATATCGTGCTTATGGAGTTCTTCGCAGAGGTTCCGGTAATAAGCAAGGCCTTCTTGATTCACCGGACCCGTACCTAAGGGTAGAATCCGAGGCCAGGCAAGGGAGAAACGGTAACTTTGAAAGCCCAACTCGGCCATGAGGCCAATGTCTTCTCCATACCGGTGATATTGGTCGCAGGCTAGGTCTCCATTTTCACCAGCATAGACTTTACCAGGCATCCGGGCAAAGGTATCCCAGATGCTCTCACTGCGTCCCCCTTCATGACTGGCCCCTTCTACCTGATAACTGGCAGTGGCAGTGCCCCAAAGAAAATCATCGGGAAATTCCAATCGCTGCATAACAAACCATCCTTAATTGTTTCAATCCACACGCTCACTTGAAGCGCGACAGCGTCCTTACAGTGGGGTTTAATACCCCGCCGCTCTGCGCGGGGATTTTTTATTTAGTTCTTTAGTAATGCAATCAGGGTATGATAAATTGATTTTCTTTGACTTTTCAATAGGGTTCCGGCCCCCTTAAGAGGAGATACCCAAAGCCTTTTCAAAGCCTTAGATTTTTTTGTAAAAAAAAGTGATAAATATGCTCTATATCTCTAGACAAATAAAAATGAATGTGCTATAAATTATTACTATAATGTTTTTCCAAGACCGAAAAGATACTGAGGAAGAGAGGGTGCTTTTTATGCCTTGTAGGTACTTTATAGAGAAAGGGTATAATCTGCAAGTTGCGGGGTTTTGGAATTGAGGTACTATAGTATGAGTTGTGAAAAGGCAGTAATACGATGGTGAAGTATTTTTATAATTCTTTATATCCCCCCCCCATTTAGATGGAGTAGAGAGTACTAACCGGGTACCGAGAGGGTATTCCTTAGAACGTGGTTTTGTTGTTTATACCATTTTTCTCACAATCTATCTGCATATTGTAGGGGTTAATTTTTTAGTTCCTAGAATAAGTGGAGATGTATATTTTTTCTATTGGGCTTTTATATTATCAATACGAAGACTGTAGCAGGCATCTCATCAATGTAAAACATGGTTGCTGTTTGATACAGGATCCGGTATAAGGAGTTGATGATGTTTCGGCTCACAGCTCTTATCCGGTGATTATAGGTCCGAAAAGGGCGTAGGGGTTTGAGCGTACTAGTGTACGTCATATCTCTGGGCGTATAGAAAAGGTGAAAGATCAAGTCTTTCCTCAAGAATTTCTATGGCAGTTTGTTTATTCCATATCCGTAAAAGACATACAATAAAAACATTTCTATGATTTTCTTGAAATTTTATATACTTAATGTTATATTAAACTAATAATAAAAATCCCCACCACAGAGCGGCGGGGTATTGAAGATTTCTCCTTGAAAATTGTATCGTATGCGGGGGAACAAATCCCCCGCACCCCCCAGTTTTACGCCCCAAAAGGCGGGGTATTAAACCCCCCTGTAAGGGCGCTGTTGCGTTTCAAGTGAGCGTGTGGATTGAAACAATGAAAGCAATTTTTATGGGCTTAGGTTATATCGGTCTTCCTACTGCCGCAGTAGCGGCTGGTGCGGGAATTACCGTACTGGGGGTGGATGTCAATCCTGATG
>JAITAI010000279.1 GCA_031284195.1 Treponema sp. | reverse complement strand
TATCATGGCCGGTATAGTCCGGGGTGATACTGCCGCGGTATTCAGAAAAGCGGTTTTTGTCTGTCTGGAGTGTATCGGCATTGGGTAAACGTAAGCTGATGCAAGGTCTGTCCATGCTCCTCTGCAATGCGGATATACCTCAGTTCAAGACCGGTTCCCTGTCCAAAAGTCCCCTGAAAAACATCTGCGTTCCTGGGCTTAACTGCTATTCCTGTCCTGGGGCAATCGCGGCTTGTCCCCTGGGGGCGCTCCAGAACGCCCTTGCGGAAGGCCGGATTCCCTTTTTTGTTACCGGCCTCTTCTTACTTTTCGGCATAGTCCTGGGCCGGGGGGTGTGCGGTTTCCTCTGTCCCTTCGGCCTCATCCAGGAGCTTTTATACAAAATACCCTCCCCGAAAGTACGGAAAAATGCCCTCACCCGAAAGCTCACCGGACTTAAATATGCCCTTCTTGTCCTGCTGGTCATCGGCCTGCCAGGGGCCTTCTTTTTCATCGAAGGGTATGGGGCGCCTTTTTTCTGTAAACTGGTGTGTCCTGCAGGAACCTTGGAAGCGGGAATTCCCCTGGTGCTCGCGAACCAGGCCCTGCGGGACCTCATAGGGGGTCTCTTTTTCTGGAAACTCGCCTTGCTTATCAGTATCGCTGCCCTTTCGGTGGTGCTGTTCCGGTTTTTCTGTCGCTTCCTCTGTCCCTTGGGAGGGATTTACGGTCTTTTTAACCGGTATGCCCTGCTGGGCATACAGATTGATGAGGCAGCCTGTACCCATTGCGGAACCTGCGCTAAAAAATGTAAAATGGATACTGGTATGGTCAATGACCGGGAATGTATCCGCTGCGGCGAATGTATGCAGGATTGTCCGGTACAGGCAATTACCCATAATATTGCACAAAAGGGGGGAAGCAGAGCCAGATGAGTTATAAAAAAAGCGTCTTATGTACGGGTATCATGCTGCTTTTGAGCGCAGCCCTTTCGGTTCAGGGAGCTGAACTAGCGGTGGGTAACCCAGCCCCGGATTTTACCTTTACCTCGGCTGAGGGTAAACCCATGAAATTGTCCTCTTACCGGGGAAAGCCTGTGGCCCTGCATTTCTGGGCCACTTGGTGCGGTCCCTGTATCCGGGAACTGCCCCTTATTTCCGCGCTTACCACCACCAAGACCCAGGATATTACGGTGCTGGCGGTAAATTGCGCGGAGACAGAAGAGGAGATTGCTGATTTTCTAGGACGCGCCAAGGTTACCCTCAATGTGGTGATGGACCAGGAGTACCGAATTGCTCAGCTTTACCGTATAAGCGCCATCCCCCAGACCTATCTCATTGACGAGGCAGGGATTATCCGGTCGATCCGAATCGGCGCATACAGCCGGGCAGAACTTAACCGGGATGTTTCCGCTCTGCTGGAGAAATAAGGAGACGGGGATCCAGCCGGACTGAAAATGCGTGGAACCGGTTCTTTGGGATGATTTCCTGGGTCCTGTTTTTCAATCCTTACAGGCCGGATAGGTAATCCTCCAAGGAAGAAGCTCTTCAAACCAGCATACTTCACCGAATACCGCTCAAGACGTCCCGCATCCGGTCCTCTGAAGGGCACCGATTGGTCAGGATGGTTCTTCGTAGTTAGGGAAGTCTCCATAATGGCCAAGTTTGATACGGGCATCGGCGGTGGCACCTTGCCGCGGTCCCGTAATTTTCCGGTTGTTGCGCTTTGAAACCCAGGTATCCCTCAGCTCCTCAATCGTCCCTATTCCGGTTAAGCCATTGACGGTTCATCCTACGGGTTTCCCCTTTAAGAAAACGCTCGTATTATTCTTAGAAAACGCTCTATCTTTTGTAAAAACTCCAATATCTCTTTCAAAGATTTCCGTATCTTTTTGAGAAAATTAATCCTATCATTTTTATAAGACTTCCGTATCATTCTTTGAAAACACTCTATCTTTTGTAAAAACTTCAGTATCTTTCTTTGAAAAACCTCGTATATTTTTGAGAAAATTCCCGTATCTTTTTTAAAAATTCCAGTCTTATTTTTATAATACTTTCGTATTTTTCTTAGACAATTCTCTATCTTTTTGAAAACTTCAGTATCTTTTTACAAAGATTTCCATACCTTTCCGCCATCGTGAACCAGAAAGTTTCACCTTAGTTATCCGAAGGAATTATTGCGGTTAAGGGCGGGTAGGATTTTTTGACTCAGGATAGGTCTGACCCTTGACCTAGGCTAGGTCTAACTCCTGACCTAACTTGTATCTAACGCTTGATATAGCCTCTGTCTGACCTTTGACTAGCCGAAGTGCGGGTATTCACCGTATCCATGACCAGGATAATCGCATCAGGCCTCTGCTTTAAGACCTTTTTTTCCGGCCAAAAAGGGGGACAAAATACCTTTCCAGAGTTACCCCTTTTAAGAGGTGTTTCAGAATAATCCGGTACACCCCAAAGGAAAGGGCAATGGAACCAATAAAGATCAGGGGAAGCCCCCAGGCTTGGACGGTCTCAGGAAGTAAAGGCATAAGAAACCGGACGTACATGAAAAGCAGCACGATAAAACAGAGGATCATAATCAGTACATTAAGGACCGTGGCTCCCAGGATAAAAAGCAGGGTGTTCGTTTTTTTACTCAATCAGAGGCCTCCTTGTTAGATTTCATCTCAACTGATCTTGGGCTTATGAAGATAGATAGCAAAAGGATAAGACCGCAAACCACCACACTGGCGTCGGCAATATTAAAGGTTGGCCACCGCTCCATCCCCAGGAATCCATAGAATTTAACGCTGATAAAATCTACGACCCCATCAGGCCGAAAGATACGATCCAGGATATTGCCGATGCCTCCTCCCAGGATCCCCGCGAAAAGCCAGCGCTGGAGACCGGAAAATTCCTTGGACATCACGTAATACCCCAACAGAAAACCCAACACAATAATGGGAAGCACGATGAACAGCAGGGGCCGCAGGGAATCCGGCAGATTATGGCCCAGACTAAACGCAATGGCCTTATTACGGACATGGATGATCCAAAGGAGGCCGTTACCGAATACGTCTAGGATCCGGTTGTGGGACCAATACTTAACAATAAATCCCTTAACCACCTGATCGAAGAGAATAATAAAACCGCTCAGCAGGAAAGGTAAAACCTTGGATTTGGTGTCATGAACGTTCACGTATACTTCTCCTCTTATAACCCTGTAGGAAGGTCAATAAATTCGGTATCTATATGCAGTTGCAAGGCGCACTGTTCCATGATCTTCCGGACTCCCCACACTTCGGTAGCATAATGCCCCCCGGCAATCAGGTTGAGCTGCCCTTCCAAGGCATCATGATACACCTGATGGGAATGTTCCCCGGTAACGTACAAATCAAGCCCCTCTGCAATCGCCTGGAGGGTTTCTTTGGCAGCGCCTCCAGAGATCACCCCGCAGGTTTGATTTTGCGCTTTGCCAAAGGGATACACTCCCAGGGGAGGTCTATCCATGAAACTGATCCGGCGCACTGCTTCTTCAATGGTCAAAGGGGGCTTGAGCGTGCCTTTATACCCTATTTTGCGGCCATGATACCAGCCGAAAGGCTCGGGGTTTGCAATCCCTAACCGTTCTGCCAAGACCCCGTTATTTCCCCATTGGGGGTGTTCATCCAGAGGCAGATGTACCGCATAGAGGGCTAGGTTGTGATCTACCAGGAACTGGATACGGGCTCTGAGGTGCCCCTGGATCCGCAGCGGCGTCCCCCAAAAAAGCCCATGATGGACAAAAAGCATCCCTGCCCCGGATGCAACAGCCCGTTTAAAGGTTTCCAGACATGCATCTACGGCAAAGGCGATTTTTCCCAGTTCTGCTCCGTCATTATCCACCTGGATCCCGTTCAAGGAAACGTCTATACCGCTGAATCCTTCAATATCCAGGAGGCTCCTGAAAAAAGCATCTAATGTACTCGTGGTCATGGAAGTAATCATGGAGAAAGTATATACCCAAAATCAGGTAAATTCCAAGCCCTGCCGGTTTCAAAATGAATGGTTCCCCCCAGCCCTTTGCGCCGGGATAAGGCCACCGGGGGTCTCGTGGGATCCGGGGGAGCGTTTTCCAAAAGAAGACTGGCAAAATTGGTCATGATCGACGCGGTCCCTTCGATAAAAGTATCGTATTTCCATGGGGTCTGCTTATTCCCTGATATGCACGCTGAGTACAGGGGGTACTTAGCAGGACAATCAGAATAGTCCAAGGGGCCTGCGCCGTCTACTGCAGCCAAGACCGCCGGAATATCGGTTTGCAATATCTGGAGTAACGGTCCATAAGGGCGGTCCCGCTTCTTGGGATCACTTATCCTATCAGAGGTCATAAACAGCGAGGGAACCTGGGGCCGAATAAGCGGTTTGATCTGAGGAGGAGACTTCGGCTCATCAAACTGATAGACCGACCATAGGGGGCTCTCCACCAGGATCAGCCCTTTCACCTCAGGATTGGCAGCTCGCCATTCCGGGGAAGCTCCCAGCAGGGCCAAGGCGGATCCGCCGGCATCGTAGCCTGCTAAAAAGAGGGTGTTCTGTTCCGCCTCAGATTCCGGGAAATCCATATACAGATTTTGCTTGATATACGAAAGCAGAAAGCGTATATCTTCCATCCGGCCAGTTTCTAAGGCCCGGCCCATGAGGTTCGCCGCTTCTGTGGCGCTTCCCTGGGCAAAGGCCTGGAAGATATGGAATTGCTCTTGCACCGGGGGACTGTACTGCTTTCCATCAGGTCCCCAGGCCGGGAAATCAAAATCCCGCCGGGAAAAACTCAGCACCGTAAACCCCTGATCCCGCAGTTTTCTACATACCTGATCCACCATACCTACCGAACCAAATACCGGAGGAACCAGAAGCATAAGGGGCCGTGCCGGTGAAGCCCCGCTTTGGGTATCTGGATCAGCCGGGCCATAGAGCCGCAGGAATATATCCACATTCCGCCCTTCATCCCGGATCGTGCGGGTCTGCACCCCTTGGAAGGTCAAACGGGTATCCTGTCGAGGGAAGAAATACAGGGCCACTGCAGCGGTGAGAATAAGAAATCCGACACGTACCCGGGTGAAACCTTGGCGAGGGACAGTATCCCGGTCCCACCACCCCAGGTGGTCCAGCACTAACGGGATATGACGGATATTTAGGAACACCGTACAAAGCAGCAAGGGAACACATTCAGGCCGAAATCCATAGGCAGGAAACAAAGCTATCCCCATAGCCAAAGCCACCAGGGGGAACCAGACCAATCCATCCTGGGACTGTAAGCCTCTGATATAGGGCCTGATTGCCGGTAGTACGAGGAACACGACTATCAGCACTTCAGGAATCCTTATGTTTTCCTGCATATAACCGATTCCTTTACCCCGAGCGATTCGAAGTAATACGGAAGATCAATCCTTCTCCTTGGGTGTCTACAGGAGGGGCATCCGCGATCAGGGTATCTCCTTCCTTTATTTTTCCCCCAATAATAGCCTTGGCCAGGGGATTTTCCAGTTCACTCTGGATGACCCGTTTCAAAGGCCGGGCCCCAAAAAGGGGATCATACCCCCGTTTAGCTAAGAGATCCGTGGCCCCTTGCGTAAGGGTCAGGCCTATCTTCCGTTCGGCTAGGCCTTCGGTAAGGCGCTTGAGCTGGATCGCCACGATAGTGCGGATCTCTTCTTTACCCAAACGCTTAAAGATCACCTGTTCGTCAATACGGTTTAAGAATTCCGGCCTGAAACTTTGCTTTAAAAGTTCGCTTATAGCCCCCTCAATATCCTCATGCTGTTTTGCTTCCAGGATCAGGTCTGAACCTAGGTTGCTGGTCATGATGATGATCACATTCTTGAAGTCCACTACCCGGCCCTGACCATCGGTAAGCCTCCCATCATCCAAAAGCTGGAGGAACAGGTTGAACACCTCGGGGTGGGCCTTTTCAATTTCATCGAAGAGGATCACGCTATAAGGCCGCCGCCGGACTGCTTCGGTCAACTGTCCCCCTTGTTCATACCCCACATACCCCGGAGGCGCGCCGATGAGGCGACTGACTGCATGTTTCTCCCCATATTCGCTCATATCTATCCGGGTTAGAGCCTTCTCATCGTTAAAGAGAAAATCCGCCAAGGTTTTGGCAAGCTCGGTTTTGCCCACTCCTGTAGGACCGAGAAACAGAAACGAACCCAGAGGACGGCTTGCATCGGAAAGACCTGCCTTGTTCCGCCGGATGGCATCTGCTACGGCAGATACGGCTGGTTCTTGACCCACCACCCGTTCTGCCAGGACCTTTTCCAAATCCAGGTATTTTTGTAATTCCCCAGAAAGCATCTTGGAGACGGGAATCCCGGTCCAGGCAGAAACCACTTGGGCAATATCCTCCTCCCGTACTTCTTCTCGGAGTAAGGCGGGCTTTTCCTCGCCCCGCCGGGCTTCCATTTGACTGGTCAGACGGCTGAGTTTTTTCTGGGCATCGGGAATGAGGCCGTGTTTGTATTCCGCAGCTTTGGTGAGGTTCCCTTCCCGTTCATACCGGGTTTCTTCTATTTTAAGTTCTTCTATATACTGTTTTATATCCCGGATCTGCTGGATATCCTGTTTTTCCTTATCCCACCGGGCCTGCATGGCGTCTCGTTCTGCGGTCAAATCGGCGATTTCCTGGTCGAGTTTTCCCAGTCGTTCCTTGGAAGCCCCGTCCTCTTCTTTGCTCAGGGCCTGCTTTTCTATGGAAAGCTGCAAGAGCTTCCGTTCCAGTTTATCCAGTTCTGTAGGACGACTATCCAATTCCATTTTGAGGCGACTCGCCGCCTCATCTACCAGGTCTATGGCCTTGTCTGGAAGGAAACGGCTGGTGATGTACCGATCCGAAAGGCGTGCCGCTGCTACCAGAGCCTCATCTTTGATTCGGACCCCGTGATGTACCTCGTACCGTTCTTTGAGGCCCCGGAGTATGGCGATGGTATTCTCTACCGAAGGCTCCGGGGTATAGACCTGTTGAAAGCGCCGTTCCAGGGCAGGGTCCTTCTCGATGTACTTACGGTATTCATCGAGGGTAGTGGCCCCGATACAGCGGAGCTCCCCCCGGGCCAAAGCAGGCTTCAGGAGATTAGAGGCATCGGTGGCCCCTTCTGCGGCTCCAGCTCCTACTAGGGTGTGGAGTTCATCGATAAAGAGGATGATCTTTCCCTCAGAGGCTTGAATCTCATGGATCACCGCCTTGAGGCGATCTTCAAATTCCCCCCGGAATTTTGCTCCCGCCACCAAGGCCCCCAGATCCAGAGAGAGGAGCCGTTTTCCTTTAAGTCCATCAGGGACATCCCCTGCCATGATGCGCCGGGCTAGTCCTTCGGCAATAGCGGTTTTCCCCACCCCTGGCTCGCCGATAAGGACCGGGTTGTTTTTGGTTCTGCGGGAAAGGACCTGCATGACCCGGCGGATTTCCTCGTCCCGGCCAATCACGGGATCCAGTTTTTCCTGCCGTGCTAAGGCCGTGAGGTCCCGGCAATATTTATCCAGTACCTGATATTTATCTTCAGGGTTTTGATCGGTGATTCGGGTATTCCCCCGGACTTGTTTCAGCGCCGCCAGAATCCCCTGCTTGGTGATCCCCGCTTTTCGCAAGGCATCCCCTGTTTTCCCCTCGCTTATAGCCAGCGCCAAGAGAATATGTTCGGAGGATACGTATTCGTCTTTGAGAGCAGCCGCTTCGGTCTCTGCTTTTGCCAGGACCTTGGAGGCTGCAGAAGAAAAATAAAGCTGAGCCGCGGCTCCGTATATCTTGGGCGTTTCTGCGGTGAGGGCTTCTGTATGAACGATAAGTTGAGCCGGATCCGCACCGATGCGTTCGATAAGACGGGGAACGATCCCCTCTTCCTGCTGCAAGAGGGCAAGGAGTACATGCTCAGGCTCAACCTGGGCGTGATCCGCCTTTTGTGCGAGGGCAAAAGCCTCGTTGATGGCTTCCTGGGCTTTAATGGTTAACTTTTCGACATTCATAGGTATAACCATAAAAGAATTAATCCCCTTTGACAATAGGAGGTCCAGTACGCTTGAGGGCCTGTTCTCTGAAGCTGGGAAGTTCCATAGGCCTGGTTTTTCCATAAAGGACTTTTTAAAAGATCAGATGATGAAAAAAAACCTCATTTTTATGCATTTTTTTGAATAGTACTAGACAAACAAAAAAGAATGTGCTATAAATTTCTAACAAGTAATGAAACAATTCTAAGGCTGTTTCGCGGGACTGATACTGGTCAAGTTGTTACTGGTGATTTTGCAAACCGGGTCTTGGGGCTTCGGAAATATTTTGAAGGCACTGCGCTTACGGGCTGTAGTAATAAGGTAGTTATGTATGGTGATGGCTTTTGATAGGTTTTTACGCTATGATGTAGTAATTGCTTTATCCCCCCCCCCTATTATCAAGTCGTTTAACATATAGTTATTCTGTTTATTTCATAGAACACTGTATTCTT
>JAITAI010000198.1 GCA_031284195.1 Treponema sp. | reverse complement strand
GGGGTTTTCAGAAAAGGTTCCATATAATACACTACAGCAATGGATATTTTTCTTCAATTTTGGGGAGGTGCAGGTTATCTTCTGGCAAAGATATTCCTTTCCCATGCTGAAGGCTTAAAAGACGACCGAACCTGGCGGATTATGGGCTGGTCGGTATATCTAATCGGTTTACCTGCCTGGGTCATACTCTTAGCCGGTAAACAGAATTGGATTGCTTCGGCCATTGAAGCAGGAGGTGCTCCAGCATTACTTCTGGGTTTAGTAATGGCTTGGAAGCGGCTTGATCAAATGCCCCTGTGGCTTGATAGGTGCGTTAAAGGGGTAACCTATTTGATGATTATTTTCGGTATAGCCTATAGTGTGTATTATTTTAAAGGCATTACTACCCTTTCTCAGATTCTGGAAATCGGCGTTACCTTTGGATTCTTGTTAGGTACCTATCTACTGGCTAAAAGAAATCCCCGCGGATGGCTGTTATTTGCAGAGATGCTGATTTGTATGGCGCTGTTACTGTACCGTCAAGGTAAATTGATTTTATGTGTACAACAGATCCTCTCCTTGGCCTTTGCGGTTAACGGGTTTATCCGGGGGTTCCGAAAACAAAAATCACCCAAAATCTATACCCCCACCCCGGTGTAGCTACGGATGCCCCTATGCCCAGAAGGATTGACTTTCCATTGCGCTGAACCAATACACGTCATGGGAAATCTAAGGGCATAGGGAAACTCTGGTTCCTTAGGTGGTAGCCTTCTTTTCCCGCATCTTTTTAAATGCTTCTACAAAGGGATTATACATGGTCCCGTCATCATTAGGAGTACCTGTTCCCTTGGCTTGGGTATGCCGGCGGTCTTGAGCAGCGGTCTTTTGAGGCCCGCCCTTGAAGTCGCTGGATTTTGCCTCAGCCATAGCCCCTCCTGAACCGGCTGTTTTTTTCACTACCTGTAGCCGCTTTTTACCTGCTGAGGCTTGTCCTGAAACCGGCTGCTTCTCAGGGGCTGCTCCTGTTTTATTCCCGGCAGAGGAACCTAAACCCGAAGTAACTACAGTACGCTGACGCTTCAGGGAAAGAGCGATCCGCCGGCGGTCCTGATCCAGGCTGATAATCCTGAATTCCAGCACATCCCCCACCTTTACTGCATGCATAGGATCCTTCACAAAATGGTCGCTCAACTGTGAAATATGGACCAATGCAGTCTCTTTGATCCCCAGGTCAACAAAAGCCCCAAAGTCAACTACGTTCTTGATCTTGCCGGTGATCATCATCCCCTCGTGGAGATCCTCAAAGCTCAGCACTCCCTTTTGCATGATCGGTTTGGGATAGCCTTCCCGGGGGTCCCGATTGGGCTTCTTTAACTCCTCTATAATATCCTGGATGGTGGTGTCCCCTACACTATGTTTGTCCTTGAGAGCATGGGCAGTTTCAGAATTCAGGTTTCCCGTAGTGGTTATGGTGTTTTGGATGATCCGGGCGATCTCATAATACTCCGGGTGAACCCAGGTATTGTCCAGCGGCTCTGCACTTTCGGGAATCTTGAGAAATCCTGCACACTGCTCAAAAGTCTTAGGGCCCATACCAGGAACCGCAGTTAGCTCCTGCCGGGAAGCGATCTTTCCCTGTTCCTCTCGATACTTCACGATTTTTTTAGCTAAGGAACTATTAATCCCCGATACATAGCGGAGCAGGGAAGCGCTGGCAGTGTTGAGGTTCACCCCTACGTTGTTCACCACCGAAGAAACCACCTCGTCCAAGGTTTCAGAGAGTTTCTTCTGATTCACATCATGCTGATAGAGCCCTACGCCAATGGATTTGGGATCGATCTTGACCAACTCTGCTAAAGGGTCCTGAAGGCGGCGGCCTATGGAAATAGCCCCCCGGATGGTCAGGTCTAGGTTAGGAAATTCCTCCCGGGCAATGTCACTGGCAGAATAAACCGAGGCTCCATCTTCATCCACTACGGTATAGAGAACTTCCAGGCGGTTCTCAGCTATGACCTGAGCGACGATCTCCTGTACTTCCCGTGAACCGGTGCCGTTCCCCACGGCAATAAGCTGGATGTCGTACTGCTTGACCCCTTCCAGGATGAGCTGCTTTGCCTCTGCAACCTTGTGATTATAGATAACGAAATTATGCAGGTATTTCCCTGTATCGTCCAGAAACGCGCATTTGGTTCCGGTCCGAATTCCTGGATCAACCCCCAAGACCCGGGTTCCCTTAATAGGCTGCTGCATGAGCAGGTTCTTGAGGTTTTGACTGAATACGGAAATACCATGATCATCCGCAGCATCACTCTGATCCCCCCGGATTTCCCGGATTACCGCAGGGGATAAAAGCCGTTTAAGGCCGTCTTCGATAGCTGTTTTGTGGTACTCATTGTGGAAGGTATATTTTTTTTGAAGCAATACCACTGCTGCATTTTCGTCCACATCAAAGGTAGTCTCCAGAACCTTTTCCCGTTCCCCTCGGTTTATCGCCAAGATCCGATGGGGCTTGATCTGGGCAAGCTGCTCCGTGTAATCCCAGTACATCTGGTAGGTGGAAGTCTTCTTGGCTTCTTCGTCTCCGGCGCCTTTTACGATGATACGCCCGTCCATGAGATAGAAGGATTTGACGGTTTTCCGGTTTTCCGGGTCCTGAGAAACCCTTTCGGCAATAATATCCATGGCCCCTTGTAAGGCGTCATCCACGGAAGCTACGGATAACTCAGGATGTTCGGTGTTTTCCGTGATATATGCCGCAGCCTTGAGCAGGAGCAGAGGGGTCTCCAGTTCCAGCATAGCCTCAGCCAAGGGTTCAAGTCCCTTTTCACAGGCCAGCATACCCCGGGTTTTCTTCTTTTTCTTATAGGGGGCGTAGATATCCTCTAATTCCGTCAGGGTTAGGGCCTTGCTGATGTTGTCGTACAAGGGCTCGGTGAGTTTCCCCTGGTCAAAAATCCCCCGGATAATCTCAATCCTCCGGGTTTCCAGGTTTTTTCCACTGGAAAAGAGATGCTCCACATCCCGGATATGAACCTCATCCAGGCTGCCGGTTTTTTCCTTACGATATCGGGCGATGAAGGGTACGGTATTCCCCTCACTTAAAAGACTTATCACTGTGGAAACCTGCCCCAGATTGATCTGGAGGGTTTCTGCTATACCTTTCATGAGGTTTACCTCGTTGATTTGTAAACCCGCAATAAATTCCTGATTTATTTCCATACCCTTTAATTGTACCAATCCGGGGAACCTGTGGCAATAAGGGTACAGGATAAAGGCATAGCCATGAAG
>JAITAI010000126.1 GCA_031284195.1 Treponema sp. | reverse complement strand
GGCAGGGATCGGTTTCTTCCTGAAATCCGCCGGGATTTTATGGTTTCCCGCGTTGCATATCCGGGAAAGAGGGAGTATCCTTGTTGCATATAAGGAGCTTAAACCGCATGAAACCGTATAAACCGGGGGTGTTGCTGGGACTTGTGGCGCTGAGTAGCGCGGCTTTGCTGGGATGCCCCCCTATTCATACATCTTCCACATCAGACCCGGCTCCCACGCCAGATCCCACCCTGCATATCATCATCCCTAAGGTAAACCCGAAAGAAGTTTATACCGGGCAATCGGTACAGAAGATTACCTTTACCAATACCAAATCCACAGAGGATATGACCGTTACCCCGGTGAAAGGGCACAGCCTCTTTCTCATTAAGATAAACTCCTCGCCGAATCCGGTAACCGCCCGGAATACCGGGCATGGGTATCCCTTGGAAGGCGCTGCAAGCCGGGCAGTGGGCGGTTTTCCCCAGGGAACCCTTCCCCTTACAACCTTCAAGGAAAGCGGCCGCTTTGTCCTAGGAAACCAAACCATTACCCGCTATGATCATCCCGGGGCCCAGGCATTCACCCGTAATCCCCCTCCCCTGGAGATCAAAGGGCCAAGTCCCAAGGAAAGCCGGTCCGGCAGTCTAAGTGCACCGGTCTTTGCCGCTGCCTCCTTGGGGGATACCAAACAGTTTTGGGTAGAAGATAAAGAGGATAAGTGGGTTCAAATACCTGCGGTTCTGCGGGCTACATCGATCCATAGCAAGGTATGGGTGGCAGAGGAACAGTATAGCAATACCCCTTATACGAAAGACAATAAGCTGACCCAAGCCCAGGCCCAAGCCATAGCAGACAAGTTTGACTGGATCTATCAGTATGAAACTCCCCTGTTCGGTTATGAATACGGAGGGGGCATTCCCAATACAGACCCAAGCTACGGGGGCGTTGATGGGGACCCAGCAGTGCATATCCTGGTGTATGATATTGAGTATGATTATAGTAGTTCCCAATCCAGCGGGGTCTTTGGGTTTTTCTGGGCAAAAGATCACTATAAGCAGGCAGACCTGGATAGTTTCCAGTCAACTCTGAAAACAAATCAGGGGGAACTCTTCTACATTGATGCGTTCTTTGCAGATGCCTACCCTGAGGCTATCTATTCAACCTTGGCCCATGAATTTCAGCACATGATCCATTTCAATACAAAAAGTCTTCAACACAAGAAGTCTTCTGAAACCTGGTACGATGAAATGCTTTCCCTCCTGGCAGAAGACGTGATTGCTCCGATGATCGGGGTTCCGGTTACTAATGATCATCACCCTATTGCGAGTAGAATTCCCACCTTTCTTGATGGGTATAATGCCACGGGGCTAACCCAGTGGCTTTCAGGGGATGAGGTACTGATTTCTTATGCCAATGTCTATGCTTTCGGCGCATACCTCGCCCGGAACTACGGCGGAGCGAACCTGATTAAAGCCATCATGGAGAATAATACAACCAATATACAGTCCCTCAACGAGGCCCTTGAGGCAAGCGCTCAGATCTCATTTGCCCAGGCCTTGGGACGGTACGGGGAAGCCTTCATCTACAGCAGCGCCCATAAAGGGGGGAACCTTTCCTTTGATACTACCGTAACTAAGCGGATAAACGATATTGCGTATACTTTCACGGGGTTTGACCTGTGGACCATACCCGATACCTGGCAGGGGTATGGCCCTATCCCGGAGAACCATACCGGCCCGTTAATATGGGATGGGAACTATCTTTTTGATATGCCCGGCTATTCGGTGATCGTCCAATCCCTGGAGGAATGGCAGCAGGTAAGCGCCGATACGGTCCGTATTCGGTTCGAGAAACCATCGGATCCGCACATTGATTTGTATCTGATGATACGCTAGTCATGGATCAGCAGGTAAGGGCTGGAAAGGCAGGGGCTTTGCTCATGGTTTGTATGCTAGCCGCCTGTATGGTGGCCCATACGCAAACCATACGCTGTCGGGTGGTCGTATACGGTAGTGAACCTCATACTTACGTGGGTATCCTCAGCGAAGCGGATGGTAAACTATACGCGGTGTATCCCCCTGCGCAAGAAGCGGAGCTGCGGACACTGCAAGGTCAGCGGCTTGAAATGACCCTTCGCTTTCTTGAGAAACCCCAAGGATACGGTAGTCTTTTCCTCAAAGACGGCACCGTAAGCCCAGTTTCCTGGAATATCTTGAAAGGGGATAGCGAGAACTGAGACCGCCTCGGCAATTGTAGGCTCAAATACCGCCCTGACGTGGCTGAAGGAATACAAGGTTCCGTTTCCTGTATGCCGGTGATACCGCTCCCTAAAGCCAATAAGCCGCTCCCTATCTATGGGGAACGGCTGGCGGACTTTTAAATGGCACCGCCGGTCTGCGTTAGACAATATCCCAAAGGCGGTATGTTCAGCATTTCAGCTTCCTTTTTTGTGCAGCAATTTGAGCGTAAGAAATAACGTCAACAATTCCGTAACCGGCATAGTCAGCCAAATGGCGTTAAATCCGGCCATAGCCGGAAGCAGGAATACCAGAATCAGGTAGATGAAAAAACCTCTCAATAGTGAAATAATGAGCGCATTTTTCGATTGCTTCAATGCCTGAAGATAATAACTTCCAATAATATTCATTCCCATCAGCAAATACGCGAAAGCGTATATGCGGACAATCTCCGGGCCAACCCTTAAAATTTCCCCGGTAGGACGCATAAACATTCGCAGAATAGTTTCGGGAAAACAAAAAATCAAAGCAAAAAACAGCCCTCCCATTACCAACGCCGTGATAATCGAATACCTTAAAACAATTCTGACGCGATAAAGGTTTTTTACGCCAAAATTGGAAGAGACAACCGGTTGAATCGCCTGACCAACTCCATAAAATAACGATTGAATAAGGGCGGTTATACTCACAATTGTTCCAAATACCGCCAAATAGGTGGAATTGGAGTAGCGCATAATTTGATTATTGAAGCAAAAAAC
>JAITAI010000111.1 GCA_031284195.1 Treponema sp. | reverse complement strand
CTGCTAGCCCGGGGGGAATACGGTAAGATGGTGGCTCTTCAAGGTACGGAGATCCGCCCGGTGGATCTCAGTGTTCCCGCAGGAAAGGTTAGATCGGTGCCTCCAGATGATTATATGCTCGACAGCGCAGCAGCGGTGGGAACCTGCCTTGGAAGGTAAGATCCAGCCTGAGAGGAGAGGTAGAAGGACAGGCCGCGTCGTGCCTCGACGTAACGCTGCGTTGTGCCTTGACGTAACCTTACGTTGCACTTCGACGTAACGTTACACTGCGCCTCGATGTAACGCTGCGTCGTGCCTTGACGTAACCTTACGTTGCACTTCGACGTAAGGTTACACTGCGCTTCGATGTAACGCTGCGTCGTGCCTCGACGTAACCTTACACTGCGCCTCGATGTAACGTTTTAAGAAACCGAGGGAGGCCTTCGGCTTCGTAAGCCCTGAACCTTAGTTTATGGTTTTAAGGGAACTGATATTATTCAGTACGGCCTTGCCTGATTCCAACAGCGCAGTAGACTCAGCTTTGATCTTTAATATTAAAGCGTTCACCTCATTTAACGATTGAATGATCTGCTGCCCTCCATTATTCTGGGTTTCCACTGCGTTTCTTATACTAAGTTCTTCATCTTTTACCGAACCGGCTAAGGATACGATTGTATCAAACTGGCTCTGGGCGCGGGCAGAAGACTCAGTGGAATTATCGATCAGCCCTTTAATACTTTTGAGGCTTTTTTCTATTTCCCCGGCCTGATGCCCGGAATTATCCGCTAAGTGCCGTATCTCCCCGGCAACCACCGCAAAACCTTTACCAATGGTATCCCCTGCATGGGCCGCCTCAATGGCCGCATTCATGCCCAGGATATTCGTCTCATCCGCGATATCGCTGATTACCTTACAGGCTTGAATCAGCACATCCGACTGGGCAGATACATCGGTGATCAATTCCCCTATTTTAGTAATGCGGTTCTTACCCTCAAGAGAAGCGGTATTGAGTTGCAAGACGTTTTCCGCGTTATGTTCCAGGGTCTTATAGATAGACCGGAGATTCTCTACCATAGCTTCAATCACCCCAGTGGAGGTAAGGACCGCCGTGGCAGTCTCATTGATAAGCTTGGTCAAAGACCCAATACCCTGAATACTTTTATTCATCTCCTCTATGGTATGACCATACACCGTGTTAATGGTACGATCAATTTCTTCTTTGTGTTGTTTATTTATTAGGTCTTTCTGGATTTCAATGAAATGCCGGCAATTTTCAGGACGATTGAGTCCATTAATGAGGGCTACTGCCATCTGATCACAGCTTCCATACCCGCAGGCAGAGCAGTTGAGGAAATCCCGCTTCTCGGTTTTATACATTTTAACATACATGGCCTGTATATCCTGCCGGGAAGGAATTTTAACGTTCCGCTTAAAAATCTCAGACCGGTTGATGTATGAACGGTCATAGAGCCCCTCTTGCCAATAATCGTCCAGGAGTTTTTCGAGTTTACGCTTTGCTGAACGTTCATTTCGATGCTTCCCATAATAGGCCTTGGCCGCGATATTCCGTTTTTCCACGTTTATTTCAACTTCGTCAATTTGCCTGTTCCGGTTTGGTGTAGCAGGTCCGCCATTACAGCCCATTTTGCAATTAAGGCAATCCACCAGATTGTACTGAGAAATGCTTTTGTTTTTGATAACCTTCTCTAAATGAGCGAGATAATGGTAGACCTCCGGACTCCCCTCTATCTTTCTCGTATGGCTTGAAGCGGTACTATCATACCGTTCAACGGTACGCATGAGTCCTCCTGGGGAAGAAAAAAGAACCGCCCGTTCTGCATCAGGATTATCATAGGGACTGGGGGTATAATTAGCAATTCTGTCCTTGGTAGTATCCAGATGATCCAGAATTGCCTTAAAAGTTACATTGTAATCCCCAATACCCACCGCGTCGAATTCCCTTCGTTTGGCATAACAGGGAGAAATAACCGCGATTTTATAGCCTGCATACTGAGGATAGAACCGTTTAATCATCTTCATAGTATGCACCATAGGGCTATCTGCAGGGGCCAAGTAGGGAATGAGTTCTGGCCGGTATATTTCAATGAATGAAACCAGACAGGGGCAGGGCTGAGCTATGATAATGGGAGGGTTCTTTTTTTTCTTGTAAGCAAGATAGGACTTAACCGTGAGTTCTGCCCCAAAACTGACATCAAAGACCGCTTTGATCCCGATTTTCTTGAGATACCCGTTAAACCTCAAGTATTCTCCGCCAAACATGGTAGCAATAGCAGGGGCCACTATAGCCACTATATTGGTTTTTGCCTTGAGCGCTTGCATGAACAGATCAAAATCATCAATTCCTACCCGGGCATGATGATCGCAGGCATGAATACATTCACCGCAACCGAGACAGAGATCGCTGTTAAAGTCCACCGTAGATCCAGAACCATTATTACACATTTTCACCGGACAAACCATGATACATTTATGGCAATTGACACAATTTTCTTTGATCAATCGGATCACCGGCCTTAATGCTGTTTCACGCATTCGATTCCTCCTTAGAAAACCACAGGAACCAAGTCTACTTGTTTACCATGCTCTTCTTAAATATCGACGTATATTACAAGTTCTGCAAATTTCCCTCATTTTTTTTCTTACAAAACTTCGATTTTGTAAAAACTCTTTTTAATTAATTATAGACTATTTTGCGTAATCTCCCAGAAACAAAGCACATGCTAAAAGAAATCCCCCTCACCATCTTTTCCCAGAGGACTAGAGGCTGAGAAAAGGATCCAGTGCAATCCTATATCCCAGGCATAAGGACAAATCACCTGAACTCTTGGATATTTTTAGTTCTAATATACCTATGTATGTATAGGGGGGGGGGGGGGGGGGGTGGTAATATTAACCAATAATTATATGCTGCCATACGAGTTTCTTAATTTCTATAACATAAAAAGCATACAATTCACTTTATGCAAGTAATAGTATTTTGCACCCACATGATACCCTCCCTTAGGCCCTCAAGAACTAAATGATTTACTACTTGATAAAATTAAAGAAATTTATTTAAGAAGTTATGACTATTATACCCTTACAAAGAATAACCATTACTTTTAAACGTGCATCAAGTAACTATCCATTTTAGAAAACTATACTATTTAAACTGTAAAAAAGCAATAGAGATTGAAAAATTATACAAAAGCTGCGTCGATCCGGTTACCCCACAAAAAAATACAAGCGTTTTATGAGAGGTTTTTCAAAATCTGACATTTTGAAAAAGCTTCTTGACCATTCGCTTAAGATCATCCACCTCCTTCCCAAGAACAGCCTCCATGGTATGGGCCTTTTCACGTATTACCCCAGAGCCACCGGTTCTCCCCCTTATCGAGGATATACCAGGGCGTCTTCCCTCAGGGTTGAGGCCATGAGGATTTCTTCAATGTCTTCAAGGTCACTACGCTCCTCCAAAGGCCCCAAGATCATGGCTTTGGGCCTTCCTCGGATAAAGAGATGGCCTGTTGGATCCAAGAAGCCCACATCCCCGGTTCTAAACCACCCATCTGCGGTAAAGGCTTCCCGGGTACTTTCCGAATCCCGGTAATACCCCGCCGTCACCTGAGGTCCTCGTACCTGGATTTCCCCTTCGGTATACCTCGAATCCACTGTAGTCCCTGGACTCCCCAAAACCCCTTTACCGGTAAGAGAGAGAAGACGGAACTCTATCCCCTTGAGCGGCTTACCTACAGAACCAAAAGGGAAACGGTACGGCTCGGTCCCGGCCACGAAGGGAACAGTTTCAGCAAGGCCATAAGCCGGGGCATAGGGCAATTGTACCTTCCGCAGAAAGGTTTCAACTTCATGGGAAAGGGAACCGCCTCCAATGCCAAAGAAGCGGACTGAAGACCCCAAGGTGGCCATGAGTTTGTACCCCGCGATTTTGATTGCTAGAAACCGGGTCAGGGGGAACTGATACAGGGGATTAGCTTTGAGGGCTGGGGCAATACGGTGGCAGTATAGGTTTTCGATAAAAGACGGCACCGTTACCATGACGGTCGGCCGTAGAGCCTGTATAGCCGAAAGCAGCACTGCCGGAACAGGGGGCCGGTCCAGATAGGTGATCGAAGCCCCACTCATCACCGCTGCCAGGAGTCCCAAGGTACATTCATAGGCATGGGCCAAAGGAATCACCGAAAGGAGCCTATCTCGAGGAAAGATATTCATCAGAGAACAAGAGGCTTGGGCCGTGAAAAACAGATTGCGATGGGAAAACATCACCCCTTTACTGCAGCCGGTAGTTCCTAAAGTATACAAGATGGAAGCAAGATCCTCTTCCTGGATTTCAGGAAACCAGCTTTCAGGTTCCTTGCAAAAACCCCCTTGCCACAAGGGAAGTTGCTTCTTCCGTCCATGGATAGAAACCAGGATACTTGCCGCGGTACTGCCCTGTTCACTGATGGTTTCAGTACTTGTATCAATATAAATGAGGGGTATGGCTGGATCGAACCCAGCATGGGCAAGCTTAGGACTGGTCTTTTCAGTGATGCAGAGGGCGGCAATGCCTGCATGGTCCCCGATGGCCTTAATCTGTTCAGAGGAACAATCCGGCAGCACCGGTACGCTTACGAATCCCCCCAGAGCAGCGCCGAAATACGCAATAGGCCATTCTGGACGGTTTTCTGCCAGGATCATCACCCGATCCCCGGTATCGAGTCCCAAGGTCCGCAAAAGGCCTCCAAACTGCCGAGTTCGGATCCCCCATTCCCTGTAGGTGATCCGGTTGTAGATATGACCCTCTCGGTATGTGGCAAAGGCGAGTCTATTCCTGAATTTCGCCGATGCTTTGCGGTTTAGTTCGGCAAGGGTCAAGCGCTCTAAATTAATCATTACCCATCCTTTTTTCTTTGACTGGAAAAACCCCTTAAGGTTGCACGAACCTGATCCAACCAGACGATCCATAAGAAAAGGTTCGATGCTTTAGGGATCGATACTCGGGTCAGAGGCTGGATACTTTGCAGGGCGTTACCTCTTTTTCTTGTCCCCTCCGCCCATCCCCTCGAGAAAAAATTGATGCTATGGATGTATCCAGCTTGCAAGAGTCTTCTTCTTTCAGTACTATAATATATAGAATACAGTAAGCGTATTAGTAAATTTCTTAGGCCCGTTTCACAAGTTGACATTTTGAAACAGCCTCTTGTTAATGAACCTTTTAGTAAGGAGTTTCAATGAACGTACAAGAACTTAAACATTCCGGTTTAAAAAAATGGGTTGAGGATGCAGTTGCCCTCATGTCCCCTGATTCGGTTGAAGTCTGTGACGGCAGTAAAGCTGAATACGACCGGATGATCCAAATCACCGTCGATGCAGGGCTTGCGACACCCTTAAATCCCCAAAAACTACCCGGTTCGGTGCTTTTCCGTTCAGACCCTTCTGATGTGGCACGGGTAGAAAACCGTACCTATATTGCCTCAAAGAACAAGGAAGATGCAGGCCCTACCAATAATTGGATAGATCCGATAGACTTGAAAAAGACCATGACCGGGTTCTATCGGGGCAGTATGAAGGGCCGTATCATGTACGTGATCCCCTTTTCCATGGGACCGGTAGGTTCTGAAATCGCCAAAATCGGCGTGCAGATCACTGATTCTCCTTATGTAGTAGCGAATATGCACATCATGACCCGGGTGGGAACCAAGGTGCTGGAGGTGCTGGGAACCAAGGGTTCCTATGTACCCTGTTTCCATTCCGTAGGTAAGCCCTTAGGACCTGGAGAAAAAGACAACGGCCAGTGGCCCTGTGCGCCTCTGGATAAAAAGTACATTTCTCACTTCCCTGAAACCCGGGAGATCTGGTCTTACGGTTCAGGGTACGGCGGCAATGCCCTATTGGGGAAAAAGTGCCTCGCCCTGCGGATCGCCAGTGTTTTGGCCCGAGATGAAGGTTGGTTAGCTGAGCACATGCTCATCCTCAAGATCACCAATCCTGAAGGGGAAGTGAAGTACATTACCGGCGCCTTCCCCTCGGCTTGCGGTAAAACAAACCTGGCCATGCTTATCCCCACCCTTCCGGGTTGGAAGGTGGAAACCGTGGGGGATGATATTGCCTGGATGAAGTTCGGCAAAGACGGTAGGCTCTACGCCATCAACCCTGAAGCAGGTTTTTTTGGTGTGGCTCCGGGAACTAATAATGAATCCAACCGCAATGCCATGGAATCCTGCAAAAAGAATTCCATTTTCACCAACTGCGGCCTCACCGAAGACGGGGATGTCTGGTGGGAACTTATCGGCCACGGCGCTCCGGGCAAGGAGATCATTGACTGGAAGGGAAACAAACGGCCTGCACCCAAGACCGACAAGAGCCCTAAGGGTGAAGAGATCGCCCATCCCAATGCCCGGTTCACCGCTCCTGCAAAACAGTGTCCCTGTATCGCCAAAGAATGGGAAGACCCTGCAGGGGTGCCCATCAGCGCCTTTCTCTTTGGTGGACGCCGGCCCAAGACCATTCCCCTGGTGAACCAAGCCAAGAGCTGGATCCATGGGGTATTCATGGGTTCTATTGTTGGCTCTGAAGTTACCGCAGCGGTTATTTCAGACCAGGTCGGCCAGGTACGGCGGGATCCTTTTGCCATGCTGCCCTTCTGCGGTTATCACATGGGGGACTATTTCAAACACTGGATTAAGCTCGGACAAGGTCATGATGAAAGCAAACTCCCCAAGATATTCTTTGTCAACTGGTTCCGCAAAAACGATGAGGGCAAGTTTATATGGCCCGGTTACGGAGAGAATTCCCGGGTTTTGGCGTGGATCTTCGAGCGTTGTTCCGGCAGGGGTAAGGCCCAGGAAACCCCCATTGGTTTCCTCCCTACCCTAGACGCTATTACCCGTCCTGAGGGGGTAAGCGAGACAGATATGCAGGAAATCCTAAAAGTAGATATCGACGGCTGGAAGGCAGAGATTGCGGATGTGCGGCAGAACCATTATCCCAAATTCGGGGATAAGCTGCCCAAAGAACTCTATGCGGAACTGGATGCCATTGAAAAACGGCTTAACGCCTAAAACCACCGGTATCAAACTGGGTTTTTACCTAATAGAGAAGTAAAAAAGCAGATAAGGATTTCCCCGGAACTACTTATCTGCTCAAGGGAAATACCTGAGGCTGTTTCAAAGTTGCTTAATGGTGAAACAGCCTCATTGGATAAAGCGTATTGGTAGAACGTCCGGTTGTATCTGATGTTTTTTTGCGCCCAATAAAAGAAACTGCGTAGCAGTTTCACGGGCGCAAAAAAACGTGGCGGCAGAAAACCGCACAAAGGGCGTTCAGCATTTATGCCGCGCCCGCTGTGGTTCTCTGTAGCCCCGCCCCGTAGGGGCGAAGCGCAAATAAGCATGTTGAGACATCGGAAAAGTCTGATTTTTTAGAAAACAATTTTTCTAATTCCTTATAATATAAGGAATTATAGCGATTCCAAGGTGTTTATTCTATATGAAGGATTAGTAAGTATTATCTGATATTTTATTTTTCCCTTGTAAACTCATTAAATCGAAACACCTATTACAATGTGGAATTTTTTCAAATTCTTGTTTCCGCAATATATTCCGATATTTTTCCACAATATCATTATGAAATATTTCAGCAATAGTATTTTTTTGTATATCCCCGATTATCATTTCACGATTGTAATCAGAACAACAAGCGGAAATTTTCCCGTCCCAGTCAATTGAAATTTTACCAAAAACTTCTGGACAAATTTTAAGCCGATCTTCAACCATGCTTTCTTTTGTTTTAAGTTTAGTTAAAATATCTTTTTGATTTTCATTGAGCTTTGTCACTTTATTTACATCAATATGTTCAAGCTTTGTTTTACCAACTGTAACATAATCACAATAGGGTCGCACTGTTTTTTTAAATATATCTATGTCTGAATCAGTCTCATAAGTGGTTGTAGTGGCGATATGAATATATGGCAATAATCTATTTCCACGCAGTTGATGGGTCATCTTTATGTTGTTTATCAGGGTATTAAAACTTGAGTCTTGCCTCATTTCCTGATATGTTCTTTCGTCAACCCCTTGAAATGAAAACTTGATACTATCCAAACCAAGTTCAACCAAATTCTTTATCAATGTTTCATTTAATAATTGTCCATTTGTATTTAAATGCAATAAATGGCCATTCTCCTTTGCGATTTTAAAATATTTAACAATGTTCCGATGCAGTGTCGGTTCTCCCCACCTGCTAAACCGCAAACCAACATGATAGCCTTTTAGACTATTTATAATTCGCATAAAAGTTTCTTCCGACATAAACCCTTTATTTCGTATTGACGCCCCTGTACCCGTAGGACAGAACAAGCAATGCAAATTACAATTATTCGTTAATTCTATATCTATACACAATGGAAACTCAAAATAACCATCATTGCCATTAAGATCTTCATAAATTTTATTAAAAGAATTGTTTCTTTCACGGGGGGGGGGGGGGGGGGGGTAATA
>JAITAI010000091.1 GCA_031284195.1 Treponema sp. | reverse complement strand
AGGCATGAGGTAAATCTTTCGACAAATCTCCGAAACTTCTAGGATTCAAGACTGAATTTGGCATTTTGAAACAGCCTTTTGTAGTCATTTTTAAATTTTAAACAAATAATTTACTTTATCATGTATATAAATATATACTTTTTATTTAAATATTAAATTAAAATATAAAAATAGTATATAATTATATACATAATAATATTTTACTTTAAGACAATTACCTGTTGGTAATCGTCATTTTTCACTCATCATAATATGGATTCTGTCTACTACAAGACAGCATCCATACTTACGGTTTTTCGTAGAATCCCCCTGAAAAACTTATAGAATACCTTCAAATACCATAGAGTTCACGGTACACCGTAAAGTAGGATTCAGGGCTTTGAGGGTCTTTGAGTCCTTTTGCCCATACGGCACGGCGTTGTAAGCCCCAAAAATCCCCTTCCCTGCATAGGCGGTATTTTTGCTCATCCCCAGCCTTTACCGAATCAATATTCCCCTTTTGGGCCTGATAAGAATAACCCCAGAGTAAAGACGCTAAAGAACGCTTCTTTGCCCCCCAAGGAATAAGGATATGCATGGTCTTACCCAGGGTAATTCCCTCGGGGAGCTGGGTAGAAAGGGCGTGTTTGAACGCTTGGGCGCTGAAAAAAGAACGGGTATCCATGGCGGCGATTTCAGCTTCCGCACTGATACCGACTGATAAGGGAGCGGCAATTTCCAGTTTTGGTTGGGGATTAAAACCCTGGGAATACAGGACAGGGATACCTGCACGGGTCATAGCCATAGTAAAGATCTCCACCAGGGCTAAATGAGAGTGAAAAATCGCCTTCCCCTGTTTGGTAAAGGCAAAGAGTATCCGCCATGTGGGGCCTTCCTGGGTCTTTGAAGGCGCTTTTGGATGAAATACCGTATCATCATGTATCGTATTTTTGATAATTCCAGTATCCTTATCGCATATTCCGCAGGGATTAGTACATTTTTCTTTACATGGCGGAGTACATGTACCTGTTTCTGACTGGAATAATTCCTTTTTAAGGTGGTTGGATGCCATTCCCATCTCAATACCATGCCACGGCAGAGGTAGATCCGGACTTTTAGGACGCTGTATTTCCTGGATGAGCGCAGGGTGTGCTTCAAAAAGCCCGCGCCAAATATCCTGCCGTATATGTTCATTCCAGGCATCCAGGCGGCAGCCGCTTCTATAGGCTTCCTCAATGAGGTCCCCAACCTGTTCATCCCCGCGGCTTATAAGCCCTTCGAGGACTGAAATAAAGGGGTCTTGCATCCCTACCTTATGACCTCGCGGTTTAAGGATGGATCGGATATAGTCCAGTTTGGTACGGGCTGTGGCTTCGTCCATTTGAGCCGCCCATTGATAGGGGGTGTGGGGTTTAGGGACAAAGGTTCCTACGTTGATGGTGAAGTGCATCCCGGTACGACGGGCAATTTCCAGGATAAAATTGACAATCTCGACTTCCTCCTGTGCTTCAGGGACTTGCGGGTTTTCCAGGGGAAGGCCGATCATAAAATAAAACTTTGCCCCGCGCCAGCCTCGTTTCTTGGCTTCCTGTACAATGGCCACCACCGTATCCTGGGACACCTCCTTATTTATCGAAAACTGCCAGGCGTCAACCGGGGTTTCCACGGCAAAAGTGAGGCCGCTCTTCCGTACCGCAGCGATCTTTTCCAAAAGGGGCAGGGAAAAGGTGGATACCCGGAGAGAGGGCAGTTGGAAGGAGACATGGTCTGGGCCATAGGCAGTATGGAGAGCATCTACCAGGTGGTCAAGATACTGATAATCCCCGGAAGAAAGGGAGGTAAGGCTTATTTCCCGGTATCCTCCCTGGGTAATACAAGCGGCAACCTCCGCATGGACAGCTTCAGCGCTTTTCTGCCGCATGGGCCGGTACCAATACCCGGCATGGCAAAACCGGCAGCCATGAGGACAGCCTCGCATGATTTCCACGGCCCCGTGGTGCTGGACTACCTTCATATTGGGAACCGGAAAAACCGCTGCTGCTGCCTCCCGAAAGGAGAAGGCCCTATCCACGGCCCGCTTTGCCCTGTTCTTGCCTTGGGTCCATACCGAAGGATGGGCGCACAGACGCTCAAGTAAGGCGGCTCTCCCGTATCCGGCCTTTTTTAACCCCAGGAGGGCTTGGACGAGGTTAAAAAAGCCTCCCTCTGCTTCTCCAATCCAGAAGGCATCGATAAAAGGGGCATAGGGCAGGGGATTGGAAACACAGGGCCCTCCCATGATCACGATAGGATGGGTTTCGGTTCTTGCTGAGGCCCGTAGGGGGATTCCCGCAGCATCCAGCATGGTGAGGACGCCGGTGATCCCCAACTCATAGCCCAAGGTAAACAAGAGGAGGTCCAGGTCTGCCAAGCTGATACCCGTATCAAGGCCGTAAAGGGGGATCCCCTGGCTGCGGAGGAGTTGTTCAAAATCCGGGGCCGGTGCAAAGGCCCGATCACAGGAAACCCCTGCAAGCTGATTCAACCGGTTATAGAGGATCCTGAGCGCCTGATTGCTCATGCCTATCTCATACAGGTCAGGAAAAGCGATGAGGAGCCGCAGATCCGCTTCGATTTTTGCCAGACAACCGTATTCGCCTCCCACATAGCGGCTGGGTTTTTCCACCTGTAACAGGCCTTTTCCCAGATCCTGCAGGGGGTCGATATACCGTATTTGCTTCGTATCGTACATGTATGGCATAGTATAATGGGTTTAAGGGGATAGGGGTAGCACGGTCAACAGGGTAAGCAGGAACAAAAGGGGGCTGCTGATTAGGCGGATTATCCGGATTTGCCGTGCCGCCATACCTAGGGCGTGTTCACACAAGGCAAAGAGATACACTTTGGCTATGGCGTCCAGCATATCCCGAATCAGGGAGTACCGTTTCGCGGTGGTATTTTTCACGATGTCGCGCTCCACCGCATCGGCAAGTTCCCGGTCGCGCTTGTCCTCACTGGCCGGAACCACTGTAATCTCAAGGCCGGTGATCGTATCTTTCCGGGTAGACCGTACGGAACGGTAGTGCAGATCTTTTAATGCAATGTCATGGGCCGGTTCCAGGTATTCAGCCGGACACTCCCCGCGCTTTAGGTTGTTCAGGATTTCCGCGAGGCGTTCCGGCGTGAGACTTTGGAGCAGCGAAAAGTCCCCCCCAAGGGTGGCGGTTAGTATAAGGCACTGCGACAGCCTGTTCTTCATCATCAAGAGTCTTTGCGTCATCGGTTTCCGGTTCTTTTAGTTCCTCCTGCTTGCCGAAAAGCAAATCTTTTAATCGTCCAATCCCTATAAAGGGGTGGGTGATACCGAAGTTACTAAAAATCACATTCGATTTGACTTTGCCAATGTCCCCGTGCGTTACCGCATAAACCTAGCCAACACCAATGCAGGAGGATACCCCGTAAGCGACATGAGGACATTCCTTGACGGTACGAACGGGGACGGCACCGGCTCGAAATCTGGAGTAACCACAGGGGCGTTTTACCATGCGCTCAAGGCGCCTTGGGGATTATATTTTGAAAATCCGGCGTTTATTTTCTAAACAAGGTAGATTGGGCATGGTAAAGTTATTCACGCTTTCTGCCCGGCGAAGCCGAGATATTCGGGGAAAACGCCGGGGGTGGGAGCGGTTATGGTGATGGGCCGAAGCTGCACATCCCGCTCTACCGGGACTCTTA
>JAITAI010000026.1 GCA_031284195.1 Treponema sp. | reverse complement strand
GGCTCGCTGTATTCTAAAGGCAGCCATCCTCTTTGTGGCCGTTAGTATTGCCGCGTTTACGCTGATACGGCTTTCCCCTATTGATCCGGTCCAAGCATATATCGGCGCGGACGCTTCGGTGAGCATAGAACAGCGCTTCCTTATTGCGGAGCGTTGGGGATTGCATCAGCCTCCCCTTACCCAGTTTCTTAAATGGTTCTCCGCGATCTGTCATGGGGACTTTGGGGTCTCGATTATCTTCAGGCAGCCTGTACTCACCGTCATTGGCCAGCGCGCCCTGGCTTCCATAGCCTTGATGGGTTCGGCCTGGCTCTTTTCTGGTGTGCTGGGTTTTTTGTTGGGAGTGCTTGCAGGGGCCTATCATGGTAAATGGCCTGACCGGGTGATCAAGACCTGGTGCCTGCTCCTTTCTAGCGCCCCGGTGTTCTGGTTGGCTTTGATACTGATGATCCTGTTGGCGGTTACTTTCCCTCTGTTTCCATTGGGACTTTCCGCGCCTCCGGGTAAGCTCAATACCGAGGTACGTTTGTGGGAGCGCCTGTATCATCTGGTTTTGCCTTGCCTTACCCTCTCCCTGACCGGAGTGTCTGCAATCGCCATGCAAACCCGACAGAAACTGGCAGAGGTATTGGAATCGGATTATGTTTTGTACGCGATTACCCGGGGTGAAACCAAATGGACTATCATCCGCCGGCACGGGCTGCGGAATATTGCCCTTCCTGCCTTGACCCTTCAGTTTCTGTCTTTTTCAGAGTTGTTCGGCGGTTCTGTACTGGCGGAACAGGTGTTTGCCTATCCAGGCTTGGGACGAACCATTGTACAGGCCGGAATGCAGAGCGACATTCCCCTGCTTTTGGGGATAACCCTGTTCTCCGCCTTATTTGTGTTTGTGGGTAATACGATTGCCGATGGGCTGTACCGTCGCTTAAATCCTGAAATCCAGAGGAACCATGATGGATAAGAGCCTAACCAAAGAAATCAAGAAACCGAATCGGATTTCCCTTCGCTTCCGTACCCTGGGGGTACTCTGCGCTGCTTCGATCCTGGTCCTGGCGATTTTCATCTCAGGGATGCTTATGGACCCTGCTTCATGGGAGGTGAATTTTCAGGCAAAAAACAGGGCCCCCTCGCCAGCTTATCTGTTCGGTACAGACTGGCTTGGCCGGGATATGTTCGCCCGAACCATCAAGGGACTTACCACCAGTATCGTGGTGGGGGTTACCGCATCCGCAGTGAGTACGATTATGGCGGTGATCCTCGGTATAGCCGCAGCGGTCTTAGGCCGTAAAACCGATGCGGTGATAAGTCGGCTGGTGGATTTGTTTCTCAGCATACCCCATCTAATCCTGCTTATGCTGATCTCTATCGTCGTGGGTAAGGGCCTTTTGGGGGTCCTGATCGGCGTAGCAGCCACCCACTGGACCAGCCTTACCCGGGTAATCCGTGCAGAGGTGCTGGCGCTGAAAACCCAGCCTTACATAGCTGTGGCTAAGGCATTAGGCAAGGGGCCCTTGTGGATAGCGGGTAGGCACATGGTACCTCATATTGTACCCCAGTTTATCGTGGGCTTGGTGCTGCTCTTTCCCCATGCGATCCTGCATGAGGCGTCGATCACCTTTCTTGGTTTCGGTCTTTCCCCGGAACAACCCGCCATTGGGGTGATCCTGTCGGAGTCTATGCGCTATCTAAGTGCAGGGATGTGGTGGTTGGCGGTGTTTCCTGGGTTATGCCTGCTTGTCGTGGTTCTGCTCTTTGATGCCATAGGGGAGAACCTTCGTCTGCTTTTGAACCCAGGAACCGCACAATCCTGAGGACCCTGTGAATACAAACTAAGGGAGGAACGTGGGATGTTGCAGATTAAGCATTTTTCACTGCGTTTTAGCTTATACGGTAAGGGGCTTGAACAGCGGGATCTAGAAGTGATAAGTTCCCTGGATGTGGACATAAAGGCCGGAGAACTAGTCTCGATCATAGGTTCATCCGGTTCAGGTAAGAGTCTCTTAGCCCACGCTGTTTTGGGTATCCTTCCTGCCAATGCCCATCTATCCGGGGAATTGTACTATCAAGGACAAGCTCTTACGAAAAAGGCTTTGGAAAAGCTCCGGGGCAGGGAGATTGCGCTGATTCCTCAGTCTGTTACCTATCTTGATCCGACTATGAAAGTGGGGAAGCAGGTCATGGGGGTAAGGCACGATGCAGCGGATGTAGAAGCGGTTTTCCGGCGGTACAAGCTGCCGGCCAGCGTCATGGACAAATATCCCTTTGAACTTTCAGGGGGTATGGCGCGGCGGATCCTGGTCAGCGCAGCGGTGATCGCCGGTGCAAAACTGATCATCGCCGATGAGCCGACCCCAGGACTTTCCGAAACCCTGGCAAAAGAAGCCTTGGCCCACTTACGGGAATTAGCCGACATGGGCTGTGGAGTGATGCTGATTACCCACGACATAACCCTGGCTTTGGAGGTTTCTGATCGTATTTCCATTTTTTATTCCGGCCTTACCCTGGAGACAGCGCTGCGCCGGGACTTTGAGGATGGGGGAAGATCCCTTCGGCATCCCTATACCCGGGCCTTGTGGAAGGCCTTGCCGCAAAACGATTTTAGCCCTTTGCCGGGTTTTCAGCCCTACGCCGGTACAGTTACGGAACAATGCGCCTTCTTTCCCCGCTGTACCATGGCTACCGAGGAATGTCTGCATCCAATCCCGATGAGGGATCTGCGAGACGGAAAGGTAAGGTGCATTCATGCGGCTTGAAGCAATAAATCTGGGCTTTAGATACGGCCAAGGCCCCTGGATATTCAGGAATCTTAACGCGTGTATTGAATCCGGAACCATCACGGCTCTGCTGGGAGACAGCGGAACCGGTAAATCAACCCTGGCGAAACTCCTTGCGGGTTATGAAAAACCGCTTGAAGGCAGGGTAAGCCTAGACGGTGCGGTTTTTGGCGGTGGCGGTTATCGTCCGGTTCAACTCATCTTCCAACACCCGGAAAAGGCGGTGAATCCACGATTCAAGATGAGGGATATTTTGCATGAAGGCTTTACCGTGGACGAAACCATGCGTGCCGGACTCGGTATTGAACCAGCCTGGTTAAACCGCTATCCCCGGGAACTGTCAGGAGGTGAACTCCAGCGTTTTTGCATAGCCCGGGCCTTGGGACCGAAAACCCGGTTCATCATCGCCGATGAAATCAGCGCCATGCTTGATCCCATAACCCAGGCCCAGATATGGCCGGTACTCCTAGCGGAAACCAGCCGGCGGGGTATCGGTATAGTCGTGGTTACCCATGACCGGCCCTTGGCGGAAAGATTGTGCAGCCGTTTTATCTATATGGAGTCTTAGGGACGGTCTGCTTTCCCCTGCACGGTAAACCCAGTGGGTTACCCCTTTGGGGATACCCTTTTTCATCGTTCATGCAGGTCGGGCGCTTCTCTTTATTAGCTCCTTCAAAACCCTGAGGAACCGGTTTACAGGATTTGATTCAAAGGGAACCTTTCTGAAGATCTATGAGAAAGCGAACCGGAATAAGGATCACCGGCGTACTGAAAAAGGGAAATGCGAACAACCCTAGATTTTTTGACTTGGAAAAAAGTTTACACCACTCTTTAACGCCGCCCATAGCCACGCCAGAGATAATAAACCGTGACATGAACGCATAAAAGATAACTACCGGAACAATCGACACCACGATACCGAGGTAAATGCCACCCTATTCGGTACGGTAAATATCACCGCGAAAGGCTTGTACCAACATCGGTAAGGTGTACTTTTTCTGGGTTGAAATGAGTACAAAGGGGGTAAAGAAGCTGTTCCAACGTGCGACAAAGGCGAAAATAGAGCTGAAAATTAAGACCGAGGTTTTGACGGCAAATTATCCGATTACCTTACTGGAAAAGCCGACTCAAAAAGACTCTGGAGAAAAGAGCCAAGAATAACCTAAAAAACCGGGCTGTGATATGCCACAGCCCGGTTTTTCCTTATTTTCCTTAAAGGTAAAAAATTGTAAACTATACGCCTCTCTTTCCTCGTTCATAGTAGGTATTTTTTATACGCAATTATCCCCTGACGTATAAATCATCAATGTTAGCTAGCCTCGCAGCTTCGCTTCCTGCTTCAATGTTCACCGCCTTCGGGGGATTGCTTGGTTTTTACCTAAAAGTCCCTCTGATCTGAGAGGGAATTTTAAGATTGCTTCAACAATTTCCGGCTTGCTACCGATATCATCCGTTAGTCGGATTGTCAAAAACTAAAGCCCAAAAAACAATCAGTGATACGTCAGAGGATAATTGCGTTTTTATATCTTTAGCCAATAAATTCCTATCTTTTCATGCAAAAAATTCTTATTGTTCGTGCCAGGTTATACCCTGGTCGTATTATTGCTGCGGAATGCATATATGCCGCCGCACAGTCCTTATTCGCACCTGGCAAACCGTCGTCGAACTACAGGTTCTCTAGTAAGACCTTATATGAATCCCCGGAACTAGGTTTTGCGGTTACCCTTCTCTATCCCACTTAACCCTAACCTCGTAGCTTCCGCTGCCTCGGTACCTGGGTTACCCCGGGTAAGGGC
>JAITAI010000298.1 GCA_031284195.1 Treponema sp. | reverse complement strand
GAAGAAATCCCGTTCAAACAAAAATACGTGGCTATTAAAATACATTTTGGCGAGCCGGGAAACCTATCTTTCTTGCGGCCCCATTTTGCCAAAACCCTGGCAGATCGGATTAAGGCCCTGGGGGGCCTGCCCTTCCTCACGGATTGCAACACCCTGTATGTGGGGAGACGGAACAATGCCTTGGTACACATGGATGCGGCCTTTGAAAACGGTTATTCTCCCCTATCCACGGGCTGCCAGAACATCATCGCCGACGGGCTTAAAGGCACCGATGACCTGGAAGTTCCGGTTCCCGGCGGGGTCTACTGTAAAACCGCCCGAATAGGCCGGGCGATCATGGATGCGGATATCCTGATTTCCCTGAGCCATTTCAAGGGCCACGAGATGAGCGGTTTTGGAGGGGCGGTTAAGAATATCGGTATGGGAAGCGGAAGCCGGGCAGGGAAGATGATAATGCACAACGAAGGCAAACCGGAAGTTGACCAGCAGGTCTGTATAGGCTGCCGGATCTGTACTAAGTTTTGTAATCAGCAGGCTATTCAGTTTGGAGAGAACAAGAAAGCCCGAATCGATCCAGCCTTGTGTGTGGGGTGCGGCCGGTGTATGGGGGCCTGTAACTACCATGCCATCGCCAATAATAGCGGAACCAGCAGTGAAATGCTAAATGGTAAGATGGCGGAATACGCCAAGGCCGTGTTGGAAGGGCGGCCCAATTTTCACATCAATGTAGTGAACCAGGTTTCCCCCTACTGTGACTGTCATGAAGAAAATGACGCTGCTGTGGTGCCGGATATTGGCATCTTTGCGAGTTTCGATCCGGTTGCCTTGGATAAAGCCTGCATTGATGCGGTGAATGCCGCCCCGGGGATCAGTACCAGTATCCTGTCAGAACGGGAACGGACCCATCATGATCACATGACCGACATTCATCCTACTACTGATTGGCGGAGCCAGATTAGCCATGCGGAGAAGATTGGGCTGGGTAATGGAACCTACGAATTGCTTACCGTGAAGTAGGGGGCTGCTGAAACCAATGAACAGAATCAGCCGATGCATAAGGGCATTTCAGAAAAAGGGCAAGAAACGTTAAGGAGCCGGCAGTGGATGAGGGCAGTTTCATATTAGGAGTGGATCTCGATGGGGTCGTGGGGGATTTTTACGGGGCTATGCGCAGCATTACCGCAGAATGGCTGCATAAACCGGAAGAAGCCCTCACCACCGAGGTGAGTTACGGCCTGGAGGAATGGGGAATTGCCGAATTCGGCGGTTATGAGCGGCTGCACCGTTTTGCCGTAACCCAACGGAACCTTTTCCGGGATATGAAGCCCCTGGAAGGGGCTCCTGCGGTTTTACGCAAGCTCTCGCACCGGGGAATCAGGATTCGCATTATCACCCACCGGCTTTTCCTCAAGTATTCCCATAAAACTTCTATTACCCAGACAGTAGATTGGCTGGATACTTACGATATACCTTACTGGGACCTCTGTTTTATGAATGATAAGGGGGCAGTAGGGGCCCATGTTTACATTGATGACGCCCCTTCCAATATCATCCAACTGAGGGCCCATGGATGCAAGACCATTGTCTTCACCAATTCAACCAACCGGCAGTTTCCCGGCCCTCGGGCGGATTCTTGGCAAGATGTGGAACATCTGGTCAAGGAATCTATGGAGGACTGGGCTACCGGAACCCTGAACCTTTTCGGCGCAGCAGGTTTCCGTTCCACTGATTGATCTGACGTTAAGACCATGATCCCTATCCTCCTTGCCGCCATCAATGCCAAGTGGATCCACCCTTCCTTAGGTCTCCGGCTCCTCAAGGCCAATCTTGGTGTATATGAAGATCAGGCGGAACTGTGGGAATTCGCCCTGCGCCAGCCTTTGGCTGAGAAAACCGAACCTCTCCTTGCCGCAGCCCCCCGGATATTAGGCTTGTCGGTTTCCATCTGGAACCATAAGGCCACAGTGGAACTCTTGGAAACCCTGGATCGGGCCTGGAATGCGGGTATTGCTCCAAGGCCCTTTATTATCCTGGGTGGACCTGAGGCAGCATACCTCAAGGCCCCATCTCCTCTTATCCGCCATGCAGATTGGGTAGTTCAGGGGGAAGGAGAGGATATCTTCCGGGAACTTTGTGGGTTCCTGCTTTCTCTTAGCGCAAGTCCAAGCGAAACCAGCATTAGGGAAGGGATTGCAGCGCTTCCCTCGGTTACGCGTATCTGTGGTAAGTTCATCGAAGCCCATCCGGTGGAGCTCCCCTCCATAGCCGCGGCCTACCGGCTTTATACCGAAGAAGACCTGCACCGTAAGCTGACCTATGTGGAGTCTTCTCGAGGTTGTCCCTGGGCTTGTGCATTTTGCCAGAGTTCTGTAAGTCAGGGAGTTCGGGTATTTCCCCTGGATAGGGTGCTTAAAGAACTGAAAGAACTCCTGGATCGGGGGGCCCGATCCTTTAAATTCTTGGATCGCAGCTTCAATCTCGATATACCCCGAGCACAGCGTATCATGGAAGTGTTTTTAGAATACCTAGAGCGGCCTGAACCAAGTTCTATCCCTGGTAAGCCGCTGCTTTCGCCTCTATGGGTTCATTTTGAGATGCTCCCCTCCCGGTTTCCAGCGGAACTGCGGAAACTACTGACCCGGTTTCCTCCGGGAACCCTGCGCCTGGAAATAGGGATTCAGACCTTCAATCCTACGACTGCGGCCCTCATTAGCCGCCCTAGTGATCCGGAAAAGGAACTGGAGGTGTTGGCCTTCCTCCGGGACAAGACCAAGGCCATTGTCCATGTGGACCTGATTGCCGGGCTTCCTGGGGAAGATCTGGGTTCTTTTGCCGAGGGCTTTGACCGCCTATGGGCTGTACGGCCCACGGAGATTCAACTGGGTATCTTAAAATGCCTTCCTGGAACGCCCATTACCCGGTACAACGAAACCTATAGGATGCGCTATGCAAAAGACCCGCCCTATGAGGTCCTGGAAACCGCGGCTCTTTCCACCAGAGACCTGGACCGGATAAAGAACTTCGCCCGTTTTTGGGAGCTTATTGTCAATCGAGGAGCCTTTGCCAGGCTGCTTCCCGGTATTGTTCCTGAAGGGGAGGCGGTTTTCAATTCGTTCATGGCCCTGTCGGATTGGCTTTTGAGCCGGTTTCAGCGGAACTGGGGCATTGACCGGAAAGCACTAGGGGCAGCGCTGGAGGAGTGGGTAAGGCTTCGGCATAAACGGGGCGGCCTGGAGCTGTAATTGGGAATAGAAAGTACCCTCTGTAACACACAAGAGGAAAGGAACGGTAGGCGCAATAATTTTTGTGAAATAACTATTGACCAAACATTTTAAGCAATGATAAAATAAAAATCATGGATAACATCTTGTATTTTACTACAATAACTCAACAAAAGGGCGGTACATTTAATGTATCAATAATAATAGTTATTTTAGCTTTTGTCGTAATTGTTCCATTAATAATATTAACATGTAGTATTATTAACTCCATGAAGAATACATCATTAACATTAACGGAAAATGAAATAATAATAAAATCAATATTTTATGGAAGGAAAATACCTTTGAAAAATATACTAATAGACGGGATAAAGCAAATAAACATTGAAGAAAATAAAGAATATGACATTTCCATAAGGACAAACGGAATATCAGTTCCATATTTTAAGTCCGGCTGGATGAGATTAGAAAATGGAAAAAAGGCATTAACATTTATAACAAATAAAACTAATGTTGTATTAATCCCAACGAAAGACTATTTAATATTATTTAGTATGGATAAAATTGATAAATTCATTGAAAAAATAAAAGAAATACGAAACTAAAAACGATAAAAAATAAAGTTTATAAAACATAAAAGCAAAAATTACTGCACCTAACGAGGCTGTCGAATTAGTATTACCGCAGAAAGCAATATACCTCCCCCTGCGGAAAATTTAATGGTATTTTCCTAATTGCACAAAAAATGATGCGGTTTTCTTATCGGCGCCCGT
>JAITAI010000297.1 GCA_031284195.1 Treponema sp. | reverse complement strand
GGGGGAATCACCACGCTGGTCAACTGATTGTCCCAAAATGCCGCCTGCCCGATGGAGGTCACCCCTGGGGGAATCACCACGCTGGTCAACTGATTGTCGCTAAATGCCCAATCCCCGATGGAGGTCACCCCTGGGGGAATCACCACGCTGGTCAACTGATTGAAGCTAAATGCCCCCTCCCCGATGGAGGTCACCCCTGGGGGAATCACCACGCTGGTCAACTGATTGCCGCTAAATGCGTAATCCTCGATGGAGGTCACCCTTGGGGGAATCACCACGCTGGTCAACTGATTGTCCCTAAATGCCTCCTGCCCGATGGAGGTCACCCCTGGGGGAATCTCCACGCTGGTCAACTGATTGCCGCTAAATGCCCAATCCCCGATGGAGGTCACCCCTGGGGGAATCTCCACGCTGGTCAACTGTTTGTTGTAAAATGCCTTCTCCCCGATGGCGCTTACTCCGTCAGGTATGGTTACCTTCTTGTCTTCTCCATTATAGCAGGTTACGACATGGTTTTTAATCCCGAGCATGCGGACGATGAGTTCCCGGGTAATCAGTTCCACGCATTGTTGGCAGATGGACACAATCTCAGCCGCGTCAACATAGGACGCTTCTTCTGCCGCCGGATGCGCGGCACGAAATTGGTCCAGCTTTTTTTCGAGCGCCGCAAGATCGCTGGGAATCTCTTTGCTCCAGGTCAAAAAGTTCTCCCGGAGGGTCTTATACTTTTTTAATGCCGGCTCTATTTGGGGAATGAGCAGCGCCTTGAGCCGGCGGATGAGGGCTTTGAATTCATCACCACCGGCGATCCCGGCAAAGTCCCGGTCTATGGCGGTTTTTCGATCATACCGGGGGTCTGCGGTAATTACCGTTTCCAGATCCGCCAGCGCCCCGGCAGCATCCCCCCGCAGGGCCTTGCACCGGGCCGCGTTCCACTGCGCTTCCAGCATCTTATTAGAATACGCCCAGGACTGCTCAAAGGCCCGCTGCGCCTCCTCCAGAAAACGCCCTGCCTCGGCGTTCTTGGGGTCTGCGGAAAACAGGTCGTTGGATTTGAAAAGCCGCGCCAGCCCCAGGTAAAAGTAAATGTCCGCTGCCATGGCCCGGGCTTCCCCGGGCGCCGCTGCGTCAGGCGCAATGTACTTGGCCGCCTTAAAAAAGGCCGCTATCGCAGCGTCCAAGTCAACCACGGTGCTGAACTCCCCTGCCAATTCCCCTGCCCCGAAAAGGTAGACCATGCCCAAAAGCCGCCAGGAGACCGCGTCAGCCTTATACATCCCCGTGGCCGTGAGCAAATCATCCCGGGCGTCTTCATAAAAGCCCTTGCCATACCACACCGACGCGGCGCGATAGAGCTCCCGCGCCTCGGTGAACCGGGGGTTGTTCAGCGTATCGTTGATGGCGTCCAGTTTTTCGCAAATGCTTGCCGCTGACTTTTGGAAGGTGTCGTTCAAACGGGCAAGCCCAAAGTGCATCTCCGCTCCCATCTCGCCGAGCTGCCGCTTCATGGCGACAAAGCCGTATGCCATAGTCATGTTCATGGCATCCATCTTGTGCGAAACCTCTGAGAATCCCGCGCGGAGCCTTGAATCCAACCTGCGGGCATTTTCCCGCATGGCCGCTTCATTCGCGGACTGGGCCGTCATTATCGAGGAACTGATACGCTGAGCGGCGAGCGCCCCGGTTGCCACGGTCGCATCTGCCAGTCTGCCGGTATTCTCCCTCATGCTGTCGGTAAGTTCCTTCGTCTGCTCCCAGGTCCGCAGGTAGTCATAGTAGGACTCCTGCCTCACCGCAAGGAAACGGTCATAATAAATTGTAGGCGTGTATGCCATTTTCCCCCCTTTGTGCTGTTGCAGTAACCGAAGCCGGCGTTCCGGGCGCTTCGCCGCCGTCATCTAATCCGGTATCGCAGCCCGCCACAACCAACTGAGTAGTTATATCTTAGTAGTTATATAATGAGGAATAGGGATTTATAGTTCAACGCCTATTCATTTAGCAAGTAATAAGCGTAATCGCTCATATCCCTATGCACCCGTAACTATTCCCTATCACGGAATAATCGCCGAAACCAAGGGCCCCCAGGGGCCTTTCTTCCCGCCATGTTCCACCTGTACCGCAAGAAAAGCGGTCTTCCCTGAGTCCTCGTAGTCGAACACTACCACGTCCTTCTTCCGCCTGGTGTAGAAGGACTCGGTGAGTTCCTTGGGCGACCTCACCGGTTCCCCGCCGGGAGGCACCACCTTGTACCAGACCCGGAAGCCCCTGTTCGCCTTGTCCTCGGGATTCCCCGGCACATAGACGATCCGGATCCCCAGTTTGTGCCGCCCCGCCAGGTAGGTCTCCACAGTTACTTCCGCAGTAGGCGGATCTGACGGGGTGGGATGGGGGTCGTGGGGGGTGAAGTCCAGGTTCACCAGGTCCATGTTGGCCAAGGGCGGCACAAGAAAGTAGTGGTCCTTGAAGAACCGCACTTTTTTGCGGTCAGAGCGTCAAACCCCTCTTTGCACTGCTCCATGATGACCGGAGTGCGCTCGCTGCTCATGACTTTTTGCAGCAGTTCCGCTGCTGCGGTGTGGAGCGCCTCCAGTTCCGTAAACTGAGCCTGGGGAATGTTCCAGGCGGCCCGCGTCTCCGCGGTCATGATCCCGATCCAGTTCCGGGCCATGACAAGCTGATCCCCCCGCTTGCCGGGCATCCAATCGGTGGCTTTTGCGATTATATGCCTCCTTGCATATTTTTTGTTTTCCCTGGGGCTGCCGCCTTCTAATACCCCATTCATTTCAACGGATACGGCCGTTTTTACCACACCAAACAGGTAAACTTGAGGCGCTTTTGAGGGATGTTGATGAAGAAAGGGGAGATTAACGGTTAGATACTTGACACGCCGTCTTTTAAATAGAGTATAATCGCGAGCCGACAGAGCCTGCGACTTTGCCTCGGAGTTTTGCAGAGCAAAACCCCACCAGGAGGCGGGAGCTGTCTTTATGTCTGCCATTGTCGGAAACATGGAAATTATTGTAGTAAATATGGAAAATTTGTACAATAGCCCTTTTCTGAAAGGGTAAAAACAAGCCTGCCCCCCTATCGTATATAATTTCATACACTTCGTGGGTGCAGCTTGCTAAAGGTATGGGGGTACCACCCCCCCATATCAGCGCATATTGTAAGGTTCCCCAAACCATCTGGAACTGTTCTATGCCCTTATCCGGGTATCTACCTACTGGCAATTTGACCAGCTTGAAAGCATCCATAGATTTTAACCGGCATAGCCGTGTATAATAGAAAGTCATGTATAGTATGGATCAGCTTTACGAAGCAGTGGCAGACAAAGGCCCGGTCTGTGTGGGTCTTGATACCGCAGCAGAGTATATTCCCCCTCAAGAACGACGGAAAGGGGCCTCTATTGCCGAAGCAGTGTTGGCGTATAACCGGGCCCTGGTGGATCGTACCGTGGACATTGCCGCCTGTTACAAGGTCCAGATCGCCTATTATGAGGCTCTGGGACGGGCAGGGCTGGATGCCTACGCCAAAACCCTGCACTATATCCGGGACCAGGGAAGCCTGGTCATCGGGGATATCAAACGAGGGGACATAGCAGAAACCGCAGCCCAGTACGCCAAGGCTCATTTTGAGGGGGACTTTGAAGCGGATTTTGTTACCCTTTCCCCTTATATGGGGATGGATTCGATAGAACCTTGGCTTTCCTATGCGGACCGTAAGGGAAAGGGGGCGTTTGTGCTCATGCGGACCTCTAATCCGGGAATGCGGGATTTTGAATACCAGGAACTGAAAGAGGGAGGCCGCTTGTACGGCGCTGTCGGAAACAGACTAGCGGAATTAGCCGCTTCTCGCATAGGTACCTATGGCTACGGGGCCTTTGGAGTAGTGGTGGGTTGTACCAAACCAGAAGAAGCCGCTTCCATCCGGGCAACATGGGAACATCTGTTCTTCCTCATCCCAGGGTATGGCGCCCAAGGAGGAGCTGCAAAAGATGCGGCTTTACTGTTCCGGGGGGCTAACGGCGGGGTAGTGAACGCTTCCCGTTCCATTCTCAAAGCCTGGACTCAGGTGGCAGGGCTGGATCCGGAATCCGTGGATGCTGCCACTGCCGCACAAGCCGCCCGTAACGCGGTGATCCAGATGCGGGACGCCCTCTGCGCTGCCATACAAAGCAAGGCGGGAGTGTCCTGATGGGTATGAGCTCAGGGGTTTTAAAAAAGAGCCTTTTCTGTAGGCTCAATCAGTATCGGGAGCTTACTGTCGAGGTATTCCACCTTGAATTTATTTGGCCAGGACCAAGTCCCCGGGCAGGGCAGTTTTTTATGCTTAAACCGCAGCGATCCTCGGTGTTTTTGGGCCGGCCCCTTAGTGCCGCAAGCTGGAAACCTCCTGACCCAGACCGAGGCAGCGCTGGTTTAGTCGGTTTTTCCATTGCCAAGCAAGGCAAAGGGACCAAGGAACTTGCCACCCTCCAGTGCGGTGAACTGGTGGAACTGACCGGTCCGCTGGGTAATTACTGGGGAGCCCTGGACCCGGAAGCCTTTCAGGGCCCCATTGCCCTCGTGGGAGGAGGTATAGGCATAGCGCCTTGTGCGGCCTTTGCCGAAGAACTCCCCCCGGGGACCTTTGACTTCTATGGGGGCTTTAAGTCCCTTCCTTTTGGCTTGGAAAAAATTCCCCCTGATTCCTGTATGATTGCCACCGAAGATGGCAGTCAAGGCCGCCAAGGCCGGATCCTGGACTTTCTGGAACCAACACGATACCGGCGGGTGTACGCCTGCGGTCCTGAACCCATGCTCAAAGCAGTGGCGGATTTGTGTAAAACCCAGGGGGTTCCCTGTTTTATCAGCATGGAACGGCACATGGCCTGCGGAGTGGGGGCCTGTTTAGGTTGCACGGTCAGAACCGTCCAGGGGAACCGGCGCTGCTGTGTGGACGGCCCTATTTTCAGGGCAGAGGAGGTCCTCTTTGACGCCTAAGCATGAACAAACCCCTTTGAAAAGCACGGTTGCGGTCCCGGACCTCTCGGTGTGTATTGCTGGAATCCGGTTCAGGAATCCGGTCATCGCTGCATCGGGGACCTTCGGGTATGGCCGGGAATATCAGGGACTGTTGGATCTAGCCTGCCTGGGGGGGATCTGTACCAAGGGTCTCACCTTGCACCCTCGCTGTGGAAATGCCGGTCCTCGGCTCTACGAAACCCCTGCAGGGCTTTTAAATTCCATTGGTCTTGAAAACCCCGGGATTCCCGTCTTTATTGAACAGGAACTTCCCGCCCTTCGGGAACTTGGACCTGTGGTAATCGTCAATCTTTCGGGTTCAACCGTGGAGGAATATAGGGAGGCCGCAAGGCTTCTGGCCAAGTCATCGGTGGATATGATCGAACTCAATATTTCCTGTCCCAATGTCAAAGCTGGAGGTATGACTTTTGGTCTTGACCCACAGTCTGCAGCTTCAGTGGTACAGGCTGTGCGAAAGGTGTGGGATAAGCCCCTCATGGTAAAACTTTCGCCTAATGCTCCCGATCTCCGGGCAGTGGCTAGGGCCTGTGTTGCTGCCGAAGCTGATGCCCTTTCCCTGGTGAATACCTTTCAGGCTATGGCGATTGATATTTATAGCAGAAAACCGGTTTTTCAGCATATCAGGGCAGGCCTTTCAGGCCCTGGGATCAGACCCCTGGCCCTTCGCATGGTATGGGATCTCTGGGAAGAGGTTAGGGTTCCCTTGGTTGGTTTAGGGGGTATTGCGAATGTAGGAGATGCCTTGGAATTTCTCCTCGCCGGGGCGGTGGCGGTTCAAGTTGGTTCCGCTACCTTTGCCCATCCTCTGCTTATGCCTGAAATCATTCAGGGTATCGCCGGGTATATGCAGCAGTACGGGGTAGCGCGGATAGAAGATTTGTCTATTCGGAGCAGGACCTCCTAAGTAAGGTTCCCATATCACGGATGCTGAAGGGTATTCTTGTCAAATTTTGCAAGCTATTTCTTTGCAGGGTACAGCCTATCCTTTGCAGGGCTTCGCCGTTATTCAAGATGTGTTAGTGATTTCTCCACCTGACCTTTCTGGATGAATACTATCTTCACCTAGAGGTTTTGCCCCTTAGGACCTCCGTATTTATTCTAACGATCTGCATGGATGAGAACTGATGGGGGTATAAAAAATCAAGGTAATTCATGGATTTTCTTTAGTATACATACAGAAGCCCTGTCTAGCCCCTTGACAAACCCAATGGTTTTAGGCATATTCAACAATGTATTTACCATGGTGGATGTAGCTCAGTGGTAGAGTTCCAGATTGTGGATCTGGCTGTCGCGGGTTCAAACCCCGTCATCCACCTAATCACGAAAGTTTACCGGTAATACCGAAGGTTGCGTGAGCTTATTGAGTAAGCGAGGTACACATGGTCAATGAATTTGTCATAATGGCCACCCGATCTATGAAGGAATATGCTTCTCGGGTGGTTACGCAGGTGACAAAGTTTCCGAGCTTTGTATCAATAGCAGATACTTGTAATGCGGTGGAGGCCTTGAAAACCGACCGCTTTGCAGATGGGGAAATGGAAGTGATGATCCATACTTCCATAAGAGGTAAAGATGTGATCCTCTTCACCAGTTGTGCCCGAAATGAGGCAAACATCCCGGTAGAAGAGGCCAAGATTGAGTCCTACCATGCGGTGGATGCCCTGAAACGGAGCCAGGCGTCCCGAATCATCTTTTTTGAACCCTTTGTTTCCTGTTCACGGTCTGATAGAACCACCCGGCGTAGTTCGGTGGGTTTGTGGGTTCATTTTAAAATCCTCGTAAGCCTGGGAACGCGGCATATCGTAACCTATCAACTTCATTCCGATAAATCCAAATCCATGGTGGATCCCACCATGTGTATGGTAGATGATATTCCCGCCCTGACCCTTCTCAAACGATACCTCTGTGATGTGTATATTCGGAATAGTAAGACCCTCGAACAAGAAGTGCGTCCTCACTGGGCCTTTTGTTCGGTTGATGCCGGAGGGGAAAAACTTGCCCGGGATTTTGCCAATGCCTTTGGCGCCCCTTTGGTGGTGGCCCATAAACAGCGGGATTATTCCCGGGCCAATACCATTGAATCCATCAATATCCTTTCTGCAGAGCCGATTGAAGGTAAAATCTTGTGGATTGTGGACGATATGGTGGATACCGGAGGATCCGTGGCAAGCCTCATCGGAGCTTTAGCGCCTTTAAAACCAGCGGAGATCAACATCATCGCAGTACACGCCATTTTTTCTCCCCCTGCGTCTCAACGCTTGAACCGGCTTTCAGAGCAAGGACTGTTACGCCGTATCATCGTAACCGATACCGTGTACTGTCCCTATTCAACCCCGGAAAAGATCCCCAACCTGGAGGTGGTTTCTTCTACGGAGTTATCCGCCCAGATCATCAGGGCCATTGTAAATAATAGCCCCCTGAGTAATCTCTTGCAGCCCTTTAATGCGGAAACCTATCTACGCGCCCCTAACCTGTTTAATCATGAGTAACTATGCATCAGGGATTATCGGTGAAACCTCTGCGTACCAGTTAAGCCCGTTTTTTCAGAACCCCTTACGTTAAGCCGCTGCTGCCATTGGATCCATAACTTTTCCAACGCCCTTTCAATTTTCCCTCCAGTTTGCTCATGTATGTCTGGAGGAAAAGGAGCCCTGGTTGCTCTGCCTTTCTTTTCAACTTTAGTACCTTGTCAGGTCTCTTTCAGGATCTGCTTTGCTGAATGGCGGTGGATCACCGCATTATGTTTCCACCTGCCGGAGAGCAGGAAGCCGATAACCATGAGGAATGAGCCCCCCACCGCCACGGGGTAGCCCAGGCCCACCCCGAAAATGCCCCAGCCCAGCACCACCCCGAAGATATAACAGACCGGTACCCGGAGGGCCACCGAGGAGACGATGCTGGTGATCAGGGTGAACAGGGTGTGTCCGCCACCGATCAAAAAACCGTTGATGCAGAAGAAAAAGGGGATAATCAGGAATTCGGCGCTGAAGGCCCGGAGGAAGCTCACCCCCATGCGGATCATCTCCGGATCGTCGCCGAAGATCATCATGATCTCGGCGGGGAAGATCCGCACCAGGGCAAAGATGATCACCGTAATCACCACGGAGACGGCAATGCCGATCCGGCAGGACTGGATCGCCCGGTCCATCCGGTTCGCCCCGATATTCTGGGCGCTCATGGCGGAGATGGAGGCACTCATGGCCTGGGTGGGCATGATGCCGAAGCTGTTGAACTTGGACACTGCCCCCACTGCGGCGGAGGCGCTGACCCCGCCCACGATGTTGACGATGCCGGTGATAAACAGGAAGGAAATGCTGGTTACCCCGTTTTGTATGCAGGTGGGCAGCCCGATCTTGAAGATCAGGGCAAGCTGGTCCCGGTCGATCCTGAAGGACGAGCGCTTAAAGTCGAACTGGAATTCGTTCCGCCGCATATAGACGATACAGAGGATCATGCTCAGGGCCTGGGAAATGATCGTGGCCAGGGCCGCGCCGAAGGCGCTCCATTTGAAAACCGCCACAAAGAGCAGGTCCAGGATCACGTTGGTGATACAGGCGATCAGCACAAAGTAGAAGGGATGTTTGGAATCCCCCATCCCCCGGAGGATCGCGCTGAAGGCGTTGTAGCCGAAGATAAAGATCAGCCCCGCCACCGTAATCGTGAGGTAACGGTCGGATTCCTCATAGGATTCCGCAGGGGTCTTGATGAGTTGCAGGATCGGCCCCTTGAGGATCAGCATCACTGCGGTCAAGCCCAGGGCCATAATGAGCAGAAGGGTGATAAGGGTCGCGGTAACCCGTTGGAGCCCCTCCTGGTTGCCGGCCCCTACATACTGGCCGATGAGGACCGTGGCCCCTATGGAAAGGCCGATGACCAAAAAGGTGAGGATCATCGTTACCTGTCCTCCAATATTAACCCCAGACATACCAAAGGTCCCGCTGAAATTCCCCACAATAAGCATATCCGCCACATTGTAAAAAGATTGGACCAGGTTGGTTGCCAAAAAAGGAAGGGCAAAGCGGACCAGTTTCGTCAAAACCTTACCTTCGGAAAGGTTGTTTCCTATGTTAGCCATTATCGTTACCTCTCTTTAATATAGTACCTTCGTAAATTGGGGCGCATGTACGAGAACCGGCTATTATGGTAACCAGCCACGCAATGCTCTGCTGCTTTCAAATTGAAGTGTATCCGGTGTACCCTTCCCTGCCTATATCCTTCCGGTAAGCCCGGCCTGGGCTTCCTCGCCCTCCTTACCCTATGCGGATAGGAATGAGCCTTCATCTAGCCATCGGGAAGTTTCACCCTGATGAGGGTATCTACCTCCGCAGTCGTTCTCCATGACTGCATTGGATGGTTTGGTTTGGAACAAGGCAGATGCTTGTCAAGAGTAACATGGTATGGCTTATATTTTTAGGGCTCCCCCTGCCTCATACCCATTAAAACTCTTTTCGGGAATCCAATAAGAGGGTAACCGGACCATCATTGGTAGACCGAACCTCCATGTGAGCCTGGAAGATACCGCTTGCACAGGCAAGTCCCTGTTCCCGGATCCGCTCTATGAAGTATTCGTACAAAGCCTTGGCAACCTTACTCTCCGCGGCATCCGAATAGGAAGGCCGCCTCCCCTTTCGGGCATCTCCTAAGAGGGTAAACTGGGACACCACGAGGAGGCTGCCTCCTATATCCTGTACTGAACGGTTCATCTTTCCCTGGGGGTCTTCAAAAATTCTCAAGCCCGGGATCTTCTCTGCGAGGTAGCGGGCATCTGCCTCAGTGTCCCCCTTTGCCACCCCTAAGTATACCAGAAGCCCTGCGGCGATTTTCCCCTGGAGGATTCCTTCCACCGAAACCGACGCATCCCGGACCCGCTGCACTACTGCCCTCATTTATCTCCCCTTAAGAGAAGCCCTGCCTGATGAAGGGCCACCCCTTCCAGCAGGATATCCTGCCCTTTTTCAGTGGATACAGGGAGTATCTTACCCAAAACTTCCAAGGGCCGTTCAGGATTTATGGAAACGGCAAAGTTAAACGTCACCGGTACGATACCTTCTAAAATACTCCGGGTGTCGTATCCTACCAAAAGATCAAAGGAAGTGGTGTTTTGCAGGACCTCAAGTTTGGTGGCCATGCCCCGCCATATCACATGACAATCCCGGTACAGTACCGGTTCCTTGTATACCTCCTCATAAGTAAACCGGTCTTTCAGGGTATCAAAGCCAGGAACTTCCATGTATGACATGAGGAGCCGGGACTTGTTTTTAATGGTATCTGACGCATTGGATTCGAGGATTCGGTTTAGAGCAACTTTTGCCGCCTCATCCCGGTATTTAGTGAAAAATTCCCGGGCCTTTTCATAGGTATCAAACACCTGGTTTCTGGTTAAGATGTACCGGTAACTACCTCCTACTTGTACCGGTTCTTTCCGTTCCGTAGGATCCAAGGCGCTGGTGATAAGCCCTTCCCGTTCATTTTTGGGGAAAAAAGTGCGAACCGGCAGCCTAATCCCTTTAACCTGGATAAAGACCCCTCCGGCGGTCACCAGTCCTATGAGGAGTCCCAGTATGAGTATCAGGATACCTGCCTTGCTTGGAGGTACCGGAGGCAGAGGAGGGAAGAGCTTGGCCAATCCCCCAGACTCAATCCATGCGGAAAGGTCTTCGGTTCCTGAGTATTTGCGGATTACTTTGAGAGCCTTGTTCGCGATTCTATTCTGCTCATCCTGATCTTGGACTTCCAGGTAGAAATCCACTGCCCGGTCAGTTTCTCCCCTACGAAGGTAGAGGACCGCTAAACCGAGTAAGACCGCGGGGTCCCGCATTTTTATATCCCGGGCTAGTTTAAAATAGGTAAAGGCCAGGTTAAACACCCCGGTATGCAGATAGGAAACTGCTAAAACATAGTAATAGGTGAAAATACCCCGGTATCGGTTTACCTCAGGTTCGAGGACTTTGATAGCTCTATCATAATTTCTTCGCCTTAACAAACGGATTGCCTTTGTTAGGATAGGATCAAGCTTCATTGATTACAGTATATCCACATTATACGTTAGTTTTGCTCATCTTCCTGTTCTAAAATCTACGATTTTCCTTTCCCCAGCCCCCAGGAACGGCGCCTTGTAAACCAAGGCCTTCACGGGCCCATACCTTTTAAGCGTCTTACTAAAGCAGCCTTATCCGGCGCATTAAAAAAGGCCGATCCAGTAACCAAGACATCTGCCCCTGCCTCCCGGACCAGCGAGGCAGTGGATGCATGTATCCCTCCGTCCACGGAGATTAAATACCGGTAATTCCGCTGCTCCCGGATCTGCACCAGGGTTTTTATCTTCTCAAGACAAGATGGAATGAGTTCTTGACCGCCGAATCCCGGATCCACGGTCATGACTAAAACCAGATCCACAAACGGAAGCAGTTCTTCTATCCCCGATACCGGTGTGGAGGGGACCAGACTGATCCCTGCTTTTTTTCCCAATGTACGGATAACCATGAGAAGCCTATGGGAATGAACCGTGGCTTCTGCATGAAAGGTAATATAATCAGCCCCTGCATGGGCAAAGGCTACGGCGAGGTTTTCAGGCTCATAGGCCATCAGGTGTACATCAAAAACCGAAGTGCTTTGAGACCGCAGGTCTGCTGCCAATTTTGGGCCAAAGGTAAGATTGGGTACAAATTTGCCATCCATCACGTCCAAGTGAACCCATTCCGCTCCAGAGGCGTCAATATCCGCCACTGCGACGGCGAAGCGGGAAAAATCTGCCGAAAGGACCGAAGGGGCGATAAGCGGGTATTTCATAATGATTTTAATAATACTAACACAACCCCTTCTTGTAAAGCTGGATGCGGTATGAGATAAAAGCATAGAAAAACGGCGGGGACCCCGGTGGGCCTAGGATCCCTACCTGGGGCCACTTTAAAAAGAGGTGGGGGCTAGGCCCCCACGCCACTTCAAAGCACTTTTGGTAACGGGGTTACTTCCGGGGTTTCCTGCCAGGTTTCACCGTTTCTACCAGGACTTTCCCGCGCCTGGAAGACCGGCTCGCGGTTGCTCGAGCAGCAGGCTTATCCGCTACCGCAGCCTTAGGGGGTCTACCTCTGCCCCTTTTCCTTTCGGTTCCCTTTTCGGTATTTCTGAGCACTGCTTGAGCTCCTGCAAGCCGGGCAAGGGGCACCCGGTAAGGAGAACAAGACACGTAACTCAAGCCTGAACGGTAACAGAAATCAATGGTTGCCGAATCACCGCCGTGTTCACCGCAGATTCCGATCTTCAGATGCTCGTTGATAGACCGGCCTTTTTCAACTGCTCCGGTAATGAGGATTCCCACCCCTGCTTCATCAATGGATTTGAAGGGATCCTCAGGCAGGATTCCCTTCTCAAGATACGCAGGGAGGAAAGAAGCCACATCATCCCGGCTAAAGGCAAAGGTCATCTGGGTCAGATCGTTGGTACCAAAACTAAAGAAGTCCGCATACTCGGCGATCTTATCCGCCCGGAAGGCTGCCCGGGGAACCTCGATCATGGTACCGATTTTTACAGGGAGTCTCACCTTTGCTTCGGCAAAGACCGCCTGGATAATCTTCTCTGCCCGGGGACGGATCAGGGCCAGTTCTTTTTCATCACAGACAATGGGGATCATGATCTCCGGCGCGAGGGGAATCTTGGCCTGGATGCAATCCAGTGCCGCAAGGGCAATGGCCTCAACCTGCATATCGTAGATTTCCGGGTAACTCACCGCCAAACGGCAACCCCGGTGACCGAGCATGGGATTGGCTTCCTTGAGCTTTTCAATTTTGGGCTCTAATTTCTTCACCGGAACCCTGAGATACTCCGCCAGTTCTTTGATCTCTTCTTTAGTATGGGGAACGAATTCATGAAGCGGAGGATCCAAGAGCCGGATAGTTACGGGACGGCCTTCCATGGCCTTAAAGATCCCGAAGAAATCCTGCCGCTGGAGCGGTAAAATCTGCCTCAAGGCTTCTTGCCGTTCTTCTGGAGTATCCGCCACAATCATAGAACGAAAGTGAATGAGCTTGTCTTTTTCAAAGAACATGTGTTCAGTACGGCATAGGCCAACCCCCTGAGCGCCGAACTCAAAGGCCCGCTGGGCATCTTCAGGCTGGTCTGCATTGGTTCTGACCTCAAAACCCTTGATCTCCCCCCGTACCGAGGCAGAGCGAACTTCGTCGCACCAGTTCAGAAAGGTCTGCATATCGTCGGTGATTTCCGGTTCCACTAAGGAGAGCTGTCCCTCATAGACCTCTCCCGTGGAACCATCAAGGGTAATCCAATCCCCTTCGGAGAAACTGGTATTCCCGATCACCACCTTTTTACCTTCCACCGAAACTCCCTTGGCTCCTGCTACACAAGGAGTACCCATACCCCGGGCAACCACTGCGGCATGGCTGGTCATACCACCGGTGGAGGTGAGGATCCCCTCGGAAACCACCATGCCTCCAATATCTTCAGGGCTGGTATCCTGCCGGACCAGGAGCACCTGTTCTCCCCGTTTATGCCATTCCTCGGCGTCTTGGGCGGAAAACACGATCCTCCCCGTGGCCGCGCCAGGAGATGCATTAAGTCCTTGGGTGAGCGAAACCGCGTTCTTGAGGGCCTCCCGGTCGATCATGGGGTGGAGGAGTTGATCCAGATGCTCTGCACTTACCCGGAAGATGGCGGTCTTTTTATCAATGAGTTTTTCCGCTACCATGTCTAAGGCGGATTTAACCGCTGCTGCCCCGGTCCGTTTGGCATTACGAGTTTGAAGCAAAAAGAGCTTCCCCTGCTGGATCGTGAATTCTATATCCTGCATATCCCGGAAATGCTTTTCCAGCCGGTTCTTGATCTTCACCAACTGATCGTAGATCGGTTTGTTTTCCTGTTCCAAGGCGAAGAGCTTCTCCGGGGTCCTGATACCGGCTACCACATCTTCTCCCTGAGCGTTCATAAGATACTCGCCGTAGAAAATATTTTCGCCGGTGGAAGGATCCCGGCTGAAACACACCCCGGTCCCCGAATCATTACCGAAATTACCGAACACCATGGATTGCACATTGACCGCAGTACCTTTGATGTTTTTAATCCCATTGAGCTGCCGGTATTTAATGGCCCGTTCGTTCATCCAAGAACCGAACACCGCATTGATAGCGCCCCAGAGCTGTTCCCGGGGATTTTGGGGAAATTCGGTATTCGTATATTTTTTAACAATTTTTTTATATTTACTTACCAGTTCTTCCAGATCCGTTTCGTTCAATTCTGTATCCAACTGCACCTGCCGGGCTTGTTTTATGGCGGTGAGGGCTTTCTCAAAAGCCTCGCCCGGTACCTGCATGACCACATCCCCGTACATCTGAATAAACCGGCGATAGGCATCCCAGGCAAACCGGGGATTACCGGTCTTTTGTGCCAATCCGTAAACCGCCTGATCGTTGATCCCCAAATTGAGAATCGTATCCATCATCCCCGGCATGGATACCGGAGCGCCGGAACGGACCGAAACCAACAGGGGATCCTCAGGATTCCCCAATTGTTTTCCCATCACTTTTTCCAGTTTTTTGAGGTTCTTCAACACATCCCCTTCAAGCCCCTCAGGATAGCGTTCCTTATTTTCGTAATACGCTGCGCAGACTTCCGTAGAAATCGTAAACCCCGGGGGTACGGGAATTCCCAGATTGGTCATTTCCGCCAAATTTGCACCTTTGCCGCCCAGGATATCCCGCATCCCCGCGTCACCTTCAGCTTTTCCTTCACCAAAGAAAAAAACCTGTTTTCGCTTTGCCATTACGCATGCCTCCGTTAGTTAAATTGTTTCTGTACTATGGTTTACCGATGTAGTTCTATCGATAATACTGCATCCTACTCTCTAGCGCTATCCCTGGTTGCTCCTGCTTCCTTTTCGCTGCATCAAAAACTGTATCCTCCTCTTCGGTGTATCCTCTTCAGTTCTGAATCCATGAATCAGTACCCATTTCTCATGGGTGGCAGTCTCCTTGGTTTACCCTACCCATAAAAGCATAATCCTGAGGTGCAAGAAAAGGAGGGTCATATATCTTGCAGATAACCATGAATATATTTATGAACAAACATAACCGAATACTAGTATAGATACTTATTTTGTGCAAGATAGGATGCATTAAAGGGTGAAGCGGCGTTTGTATTGATGTTTGGTAACCAAGTGAGGCGGTTTCAACAGTGAAGTTTTGAAACCGCCTCAAGTATCAAACACTATTTCTGTAACAGGATCCTGCATAGAGCAGGTGGAGATCCCATGCCCGGGAGACCCGGCAGGGTACACCGGCCCATAGGTCTGGCCCAAAAGTAATACCACCCCGATCCACCCTGAGTATCCAGCCGCATCGGTTTCAAGAGACATTTTTTTCTCTTCCTGCCCCGCCACATGGTACCTTTTAATCAGATGATCAGGGTTTTCTTTGTTCCTGGCACGTATTAAACAGGATACGATATATTCTTTGGAAAGAGTCCAGAGGCTGTGGAGGCCCTCGGCAACCACCGGGAAGATCAGGAAGTTGAAAGATATGGTAGGCAGTAACAAGGGTGTACCCAAGTAAAACTTTGAGGACAGAGCGGTATTCGGAGGGGAATCCGAGGAACCTTCTGGAATTACCCCAGGGTATTCCCCAGGAGGGTTACGGATATGGATCGGCTTGAGGGAAAGGTGGCCTGGAAAGACCTGAAAAGGACCTGGATTACCGGTACTGGACAATAGAAAGCCGCAGGATCCTGTGGAACACGGCGTTTTGCACCGCACCTGGTCTCCATCCTTTGGGCAAAACAAACCTGACCAACCCAAAGGAAGATTTACCAGCCGTTTTAGCAAGTACATACCGGGATCTGCTCTATGCGGGACCATCGGATGGGTTGTCTCCCCGGAATTTCAAAGGCAGGGGTTATTTTATGGGTATCCCCCCTTATAGGCCCGTTGATCTCTATCCTTTTGCAACGTATAGTCTAGATATGGGAGAAGAAGATAGGACATTCCATCAGCTGGTATCTGAAATGACTGTGGAGGAGCGGAACAACCTGTTAGCGAGCATTTCAGAGAAATATACCTTTTCAAAAGAGCCCTTATATGAGGATAGTCTCCAGGGTAATCCAAAAGCCACGTCCACAACGATTGAAGACCAATTCAACCGCCTGCCTTGGTATCGGCATATATGGTTTTTCATCTTGAGTCTCTTTAAAAGCATCACCTCGATAAAGGCATTTGAAGAAAACCGAATAGTCAATTTAGGCAAAGAAATAGCGAGCCGATTTCCAGACGCCTTTAACTATAAACGGAATTGGTTGCTTCCCCTTTTTCATAAGGCTCTGACGGACTTAAAAAATGGAGCCCGTTTTTTTTATACTGCGCTGGATTCCAGCGTACACCGGGATAAAGGGGCTTTTTATGCCTTCCTGGTTTCCTTGGAAATGGAAGATATACATTGCCAGTTGCAAACCCAAACGGTTCCCCAACGCATCAGCGAAGAGTATCCTGATGCCAGCGAAATAGAATGGCAGCAATTGGCCTTTCACGAAATGGAGAAAATCCTGGTTGAAATTACCGCAGAGCAGCGGGAGGCTATGTATGCTAATGCCCGTTCGTTATATTGCCTCAAGGAATTGGCGAGTTTTCTGTACGATAGGCTTCTCTTGGCCTTTGAATTTGAACCTTCTGTGGACGGTTCAATCTGTTCTGTTAAAGTGGTCCAGGATCAGTTACTTACCTTGAATAATATTTTATATTCCTTTAAAGAGCCGCCCTCTATGGCGCTGATAGAATCCTTATTTGTTTTTATCCTCAACGAGCAGGAATATGATGCAGTGGAACTACAGAATATTCTGGTAAAAGCTGAAGATTCCCTGGCGGCTATCCGGGACTTTAACCGGCAGATTCCCCTGACCCTCATACTCCGCTGTGCCAGTCTGGATATAACCCTGGAACCCCAGGCCATATCCGGCGGTGAGGACTGGTTTGTGGTATTCCAAGATTATTGGAAGAAGCATATTGATGAACAATTTGGGAGTTTCCAACAGGATCGTCATCGGCAGAAGCTATTTGAATCTTTTACCTACTTTTTGCGAGGTAAAAATTTGCGGATCCTCGAATATGCTGAGTCTGAATCCAATCCGGATGGTATGCCTGTACAGGGTATTTTTAGCCTTTCTTTTTTATTAACCTTTTATACCGTGGTGTTTATAACCGAAATTAACGGGGTATTGCGGGATATTCTGTTGAACGGAGATTTTTACAAACGGGAACACCGCACTGCCTTTACGGAACATTATAACACGCTGATTAAATTAGAAGATACTATCAAGGGATTTGATTATAATCTCTCTCCTTCAGGGGCCTATGGCAAACGGTATGTCCAGGGAAGTAATGAAGTATCAGTCTCCGTCAAACGGCGAAAAATGCAAGTAGCCTTTGAAGAGGCTTCGAACGAGGCAGTAGAAATTATAAGCCGGACAAAATCCTCCATTGAAGGACTTCTTACTATTTTAGAAGCGATCGTTCGTAAAGATCCGGATGGGCAATACACCGCTTTGGCAAATATGTCCCGTTTTATAGAACGGAATACCGGAGGCCCTTTAAAAGGGGAGCAGTCTAATCAGGTCGTATCTCAACCAAAGGAGGCTACTTTTATTACAAGCGTGGTTGAGGTCATACAGAAATTGCATCAGACCCTGCAGATATTGGCGGATATAGATGTTACTGAACTGGACAATACCACCGCATAATCTGGATTCCCCTGGGGCAGGAGACGGGGAAGGGCGTGCCGATGAGGATGGAAAGGAATTTCATCTGTACCCTTTTCATCTTGTCTTTGAAAGGGAAACCCTGGCCTGGTTCCCCTTTATCATGGATGGAGTGGCCCTTACACTCCAGGGAAAGGGTATAGTCTGCGGGATTTCTTCCCGAGCCGCCGGTACGATGAGCCTTCGGGTCCCCGAGGGGTCCTTCCATCGGCACCGCTTGTATACATCCCTGGGACTGGATCCGATGCAGGTTTTTACTTGTACTCAGGTTCATTCCCGAGAGGTGCTAGCGCTTGAACCGGAAAGTCCCCGTGAAGGGCCTCAAGCAGACGGTATGATAAGCCGAGACCCGCAGGCGTGTCTTGCCGTAACAGTAGCGGATTGTTTACCGGTGTATTTATACGATACTGAAAACGGTGGTTTCGGGCTGGTACATTCCGGGTGGAAGGGAACGGGTATAGCCCTCAAAGCGCTTCAGCTCATGGAAGCCCGTTGGCATACCCGGCCTGAAGCAGTGGCAGCGGTTCTGGGGCCCTGTATCGGTTCCTGTTGTTACCGGGTTGATGCAGAACGGGCCCGAGCCTTTGATCAGGAGTTCGGCGGTCCTGAGGGGGCCTATCCTTTGGGGCCGGTGGTCAAGAGAGGCGCCTTGGATCTCCAGGCAGCCAATGTTCGGATGCTGGTTAATGCAGGGGTACGGCATATTGCCTTGTGCAGGGACTGTACCTTCACGGATGAACGACTGGGATCTTTCCGGCGGGAAGGCCCTTCCTACACCGCTATGGCGGCCCTGGTAGGGGCCTTTCATCCACAAGTCTGTTTTTAAGGAACTACCTATGTTTATCTATAAAGAATCCTGGAAAGCCCGGATTGCCGAGGCTTTAAATACCCTCTTGCCCCAATCGGTTCAGGAATGTATCGACCCATCCCAGGTGATCGCGGAAGTTCCCCCACACCCGGAACTAGGGGACCTGGGTTTTCCCATGTTTCCCTTTGCTAAAATGCTCAGAAAAAGTCCTCTCCAGATAGCTCAGGCAGTGGTGCGGGTCCTGGATGCCGGGGGAACGGGTGAGCCTGGAGACCGCTATAGCGCCGAAGGTCCTTACATGAATGTGCACCTCCACCGGGGAAAGTTTGCACAGAGCTTATTTACCCACATTTTGGATGAGACCCTTCCTTATGGCAGACCCGAAATCCTCAAAGGTTCCCGGATCATGGTGGAATTTTCAAGCCCTAATACCAATAAGCCCCTTCATTTAGGGCATCTCCGCAACGATATCCTGGGGGAGAGTATCTCCCGGATCCTCGCTGCCTGCGGTGCTAAGGTGCGGAAGGTCTGTATCATCAACGACCGGGGGGTTCATATCTGCAAGTCCATGCTTGCCTATAAAGAAGCAGGGCAGGGTACAACCCCTGTATCGGAGGGGATCAAAAGCGATCACTTTGTAGGGAACTGGTACGTGAGATTTCACCAGATGAGCCATGAAGATCCCCAGGCCGAAGGCCGAGCCCAGGACCTGCTCCGTCAATGGGAGGCCGGTGATCCGGAAACCGTGGAGCTGTGGACCTTGATGAACCGGTGGGCAGTGGAAGGTATCAAGGAAACCTACCGGCGTACTGGGATATCCTTTGACCAGTATTACTTTGAAAGTCAAACTTATCTTAAGGGAAAAGCCCAGGTCCTTAAGGGCTTGGAACAGGGCCTTTTCTACAAGGAAGCTGATGGTGCGGTCTGGGTGGATTTAACGGCAGAACAGCTTGACAAAAAAGTGCTCCTCCGTAAAGACGGAACCTCCCTGTACATCACCCAAGATATCGGTACCGCGATTTCCCGGCATCAGGACTGGCCTTTTGATCGCCTGGTCTATGTGGTCGGTTCTGAACAGCAGTACCATTTCAAGGTGCTTTTTAGTATCCTAGAAAAATTCAGGTTTGAGTGGGTGAAAAATCTCTACCACCTTTCGTATGGCATGGTACATCTCCCGGAGGGTAAGATGAAGAGCCGGGAAGGTACCGTGGTAGATGCAGATGACCTGTTAGACCGGCTCAAAGACCTGGCCCTCAAGGAAATCCGGGATAAGGATCGAGAGGAAATCTTGGGAGACGCTGCAGCCACTGCGGAAAAGATTGCCCTGGGGGCACTGCACTATTACCTCCTCCAGGTATCTCCGCTGAAGGATATGCTCTTTAAGCCTCAGGAATCCCTGGCTTTTAACGGCAATACCGGTCCCTACTTGCAGTACATGGGGGCCCGGATTTCTTCGTTACTGTATAAACATGCACAACGCACGCAAGGGGGAGAAGAAACCGGAACCTTGAAGCCGGACCTGCTTGTTGAAGATGCTGAATGGGAACTCTTGAAGAGCCTGGCCGCGTACCCCGAAGCAGTGGCCGAAGCCGCAGTACGGATGGACCCTTCCTTATTGGCGACTTACCTCTACGAACTTTCCAAAGCCTTCAGCCGCTTCTACCACGACTGCCCCATCCTCAGCGCCGCACCCGACCTAGCAGTCACCCGGCTTGGTCTTTCCCAAGGGGTGCTTCGGGTGCTTCGGGATGCCCTGTATCTGATCGGCATCCCTTTCTTGGAAATGATGTAAACCGGCTCTGGTAAGACTAAGGGTTTGGGTCTCTTAATCTTACCCATGCCGTAGCTCCTCGTGTGGAGCGGCTCATTGGCCTTGGGTCAAAGGGTTTCGTCGTGCATCTCCTGGTTAACCAAATACTCATAGGCGATTTTGGCGGCTTCCTGTTCCGCGCTTTTTTTGTTTCGTCCGGTCCCTGGTCCAAAGACCTGTCCATTGACCGATACTTCCATCCAAAAAAAACGATCATGTTCAGGGCCTGAACGTTTTAACAGGTGGTAAACCGGATACGTCTTATGTAAACGCTGGGTAAATTCTTGTAAAAGCGATTTATAGTCCTGATAATGCCGGTTATCCAAGACCCGGTTTATCTCAGGAAGCATAAGGCGGCTTACAAAGGTATGAACCACCTTATACCCAGAATCCAGGTACAAGGCACCGATCAAGGCTTCCAAGGCATCCGCTAAGATGGCCTTTTTGGTCCTTCCTCCAGAAAGGTCTTCCCCGCGGCCCAATAACAGGAGGGTATCGATCTGCAATTCCCGGGCAACTCCGGAAAGGATATCCTCAGAAACCACCACAGACTTGATCTTTGCCAATTCACCTTCATTTCTATCGATTAATTTTTCATAAAGCAAGGCAGCAGTTACCGCGCCCAAGATGGCATCACCGAGAAACTCAAGCCGTTCATTGTTGCATTTATGACCTGATTCATTGGAAACCGAACGATGGGTTAAGGCGAGATTCAAAAGCCCCAGACTTTTGAACTTGATCATCAGAACCTTTTGAAATGCCGTCAATACTTTTTTTCTTCCTGCATCTATTTCAGGAAGCTCTCGTCGAGATACCCCAAAAGATTGAAGTGATGGTTCGCCATAAAACTGGCCTGTCATCATGTTCATCGAGAACCGATCCATAATGCTGTATTACACTTGGAAGGAATGGATTCCTCCAAAGGATCCTAAGGACTCGGCAGTTCCCTAGGAGTCCTCAGAGATCACCCAGGGCTACTGCTGCTGAGATTTAATATAATCATAGGCATCCCGGACCGTTTCAAATTCATTGGCCTTTTCGTCGGGAATCTGAATACCTATGAGCTCTTCAATGGCATAGACTAACTCATAGGTATCGAGACTGTCTGCTCCCAGATCCTGACGGAAGGAGGCGTCCATGGTGATCTTCTCTGCATCAATCTCCAATTTCTCCGCAATCAGCGCTTTTATCTTATCAAACAATGGATCCATCTGAAATATCCCTCTTCTCCTAAATAAAAATAATAATAAATCTTTTTCAAAATCTGACCTTTTGAAAAAGCCTCTCATTACTGGTAAAAACCCTTACAGATTACCTGCTTGAACGGTTTTTAATAGATTCTGTTTAAGGAACCTCTGGTCCAACTTACGATGGTACCAGAACCCCTCTTATGCTTTCGATTCTGGAAGGATCACCTGTTTACCCCGATAAAAACCGCATTTTGGACATACCCGGTGCAGTAAGACCATGTTTCCACAGGTACTACATTCAACCAAGGTAGGGGCGGTAAGCTTCATATTAATCGACTGCCGACGGCGGGTCCTCGCCTTCGACGTTTTAAATCTAGGTACAGCCATTGAAAATGCTCCTCAATCACCTACATTTGAACCCCCTTTCAATTGCTTTTTTGAAAGACGGCTTCAGTTACTTGCGAAATGACCTATTTAAAAGGCCTCGTGTATGTAGTTTAACCAAAACTACGTTTTGTGTCAATATCGTACATTTCTCATAATTTGTATCCCCAAGAGGAGATGCCTCACAATAAAAACCTAAGCCCCATAACCTCTTCTGGTAGAGGGAACGGAGGATTACAGAAGGTTACCTTTGCAACAAAACCTGGCATTGCCCAAAAAGCAGACTTCCCTTACCGGCAGCCGGACAAGAAACCAATCCCTAAAATTCTGGATGACTTCATCCAGACTGCCGGTTATCACCGCACATAGCCCTGCCTATGCTGACCCAGTGGGGGAAGGCTTCTTGCCTCACCGTCAACGGCAAGCT
>JAITAI010000215.1 GCA_031284195.1 Treponema sp. | reverse complement strand
TTCTCGTCTAAGTTTAATCAATTCGGCCCGATTATTACCTCGATACTGTCCATTGTTTCTGCCACCCTCTCCATCTTAGCGATTACCGGTGTATTCTGACAGCCAAGGTATTTCATCCGATACGTCCTGAACCTAGGACGTACCGGGTGTTCTTTTACGGGTCCGATAAACATAGAAATAGCCATATACCATAGAATCAAAAAATGCAAATTTCCTCTTGACATATCTTTGTTTTTTCTATATATTCCTACTAATTATAGTGTATTACTATACTAGTAAATACATATAATTTATAAAATATAGCGAGGTACCTCGGTATGTCGGATTTATTGCAGGAAAAAAATGAACCTATCCTTACCACCCAGATCGGTCCTGGTACAGAGACTCCTACAGGTAAGAACCTGTTTGTACTGCTCCAAGATACAAGCCGGAAACTGGTTTCAAAACCTGGTTTTAATTGGCGTATCCTTATCCCCCTAGCCTCCCTGGGGATGGTCCTGGTGTTACATCACACCATCCCAACCCATCCCCGGTATCGAGTAAAAGAGCTCCCTTATTTTTCTTTATTCATATACCTGCTTTTGGGGGTATTCACGGTTTGGGGGCTGGTGAGTATGGTTAACCATAAGCATCGGGAACATTTGGCCTATAAATCCTGGTTCTTCGGAGCGGCTTTTTTGGTCTTCAGCGCCTATGACCTTATCACCATCAAGTTTAATCTGATTCCCAGCCTCTATTTTCCCGCCCCAGAACGGATCATTGAGGTTTTTATTAAGGAAGGGTGGTTCATACTGCAATGTTTGATGTATTCCCTCAGACTCCTCCTGGGAGGCTTCGTTTTAGGCGCCTTCTTGGGAGTGCTCACAGGAACCTTCATTGGCTGGAGTCAGCGATGGAACTACTGGATCATGCCGTTTATCCGTATTGTTGGCCCTATTCCTTCTACTGCTTGGATACCCATAGCCTTGGTGGTATTCACCAAAGCTACCGACGCCAGTCTTTTTCTCATTGCCTTGGGGGTCTGGTTCCCCACCACCATCCTCACCAGTTCGGGGATTCTCAATGTGCAAAAGACCTATTTTGAGGTATCCAGTACATTAGGGGGGAGTAGCCTGCGGAATATCCTTTCCATTGCCCTGCCCGCTGCAGCGCCCAGTATTTTTGTCGGGATTTTTAATGGAACCTCTGCATCCTTCCTTACCCTGATGGCTGCGGAAATGATCGGCTGTAAATTCGGTATAGGCTGGTACATCAACTGGCAGCGGGAAACCCTCGCCTATCCCCAAGTGTATGCAGCCCTCATCGTCATCGCTTTTACCTTCTCCCTGTTAATTAACCTCCAGTTTAAAATACGCAACAAAGTTTTGAACTGGCAGAAAGGAACAATCCGATGGTAGTAAAATCAAAGGGACTAAACTCAAAAACAGCAAAACTACCGGTCCTCTCCAAAGAAGCACAAAACCGCTCAGAACAAAAGGCCGGAACCATTCGGATCCGGGCTGTGCATAAGACTTTTCCCCAGTTCGATGCCCCAGATATACCCGTTCTAGTGGATATCAACCTGGAATTCAGAGCAGGGGAATTTATTGCCCTCATTGGGCCGTCAGGATGCGGTAAATCAACCCTGTTACGGCTCATCGCAGGCCTTGCCCTTCCTGATCAGGGAAGCCTAAACCTGGATGATAAGGAAATTCACGGTCCCGGATACGAACGGGGGCTTGTCTTCCAAGATCCGACCCTCTTCCCCTGGAAAACGGTCTATGAAAATATCGCCTTTGGACTCCGGGCTCGAAGAGTATACCAAAAAGAAAAAAACACGATTCCTGAATTCTTTAAACTGGTGGGTCTTGAGGGGTTTGAGAAATCCTATCCCCATCATCTATCCGGGGGCATGGCCCAGCGGGCCGCTTTAGCCAGGGCCTTGGTGAATAAGCCCAAAGTGCTCCTCCTGGACGAACCCTTAGGAGCCTTGGACGCCTTTACCCGGATGAACATGCAAGATGAGATCCTCAAAATCTGGGAACACCGTGGTATGACCACGGTCATGGTTACGCATGATGTAGATGAGGCCATCTATATGGCGGATCGGATCGTCGTGATGTCCAGCCGGCCTGCTAAGATCGAACAGGTCATTCAGGTGGGTATTGGACGGCCCCGGCAACGGGGGGATCCTGATTTTCTGGATCTGCGAGCCAAGATACTGCAAATTTTGCACTTCGCCGGGACTAAACAAGAGCTACCCTACTATTTATAAGGGGAATCCCTTTCCGTTACATCCAGAAGATGGCGGAAAGCATCATATATAAAGAAGGAGTACTATATGAAAAAGAGGATTTTTGTTTTCTTTTTGGCTTGTATCATCCTATGGGGTGTTCAGGCAAAAGGAGCCCAGGAACCTTCCGTAAAGGAAGCGGATTATGCTATTAAGATTGGGGTTGGTATTACCGCAGGGCTCTGTTCCGCCCCATTCTTTATCGCCAGAGAAAAGGGCTACTACGAGGAAGAGGGGCTTATCTATGAGGAGGTCAAGATCGATTCTGGTCAGGCTTCCCAGCTCTTAACCACCGGGCAGATCGATGTTACCAACAACCTGTTGGCTACGCTGATTCAACCCCTGGCCAATGGGCTGGATGTTAAAATTCCCCTCGGCCTCCATACGGGCTGTATCAAGGTTTTGGTCCGTCCTGATTCGGATATCAAAACCCCTGTGGACCTCAAGGGTAAAAAAATCGGTACCAGCAGCATGAACGCCAGCGGAACGGTCATTACCCAGCGTTACCTGGCAGAACTGGGTATTGGGGTAAGTACGGATAACCTTGAAGTGGAATGGCTTATCTATCCTGCTACCGAACTGCCTTTGGCCCTGGAACGGGAACAAGTGGATGCTATCGCCATAAACGATCCCACTGCCTGGATAATCGAAAATGAAGGCAAAGGCCGGGTGATCATCAATAGCGCTACTGATGACTATCTCAAAGATGAATTCTGCTGTGTGATCGTGGCATCCAACCGGGTCTTCGAAAATAACCCTGAGGCCTTGGCCAAGTTTACCCGAGCCATCCAAAAGGCAGCCCGGTATGTACAGGAAAATCAAGAGGAGACTGCCCGGCTCATGGATGAAAAGAAGTATGTGGCCGGGGATCCCCAGGTAAACGCCCGGATTCTTAAAACCTACAACTACCGGGCTTCGGTGAAAGACGCTGAAAGCGCCATTAGCCGTAATGCCCGGGACCTGCAGCGGATAAAGCTGGTGGACGCTTCGGTTGACGTGAATGTCCTGACTAAAAACACCTTTGTAGCTTTACCCGGGGTTCCTGATTCCCTTTATAAATAGCAAAGATCAAAGGGAAAAAGCAGCGTAAGGCCCCTCTTTTGGGAGCCGGTTTCATCGGTAAACTAACCGGGTTATGAAACCGGCTCAATAAACCAAACCGGTAAAGATTGATGGGTCAATCTAGTAAGGAACCGAAGACAATGCCCGTAAGGATTGAGAGGGCAATCCAGTAAAGGAATTGAAGGTAATGCCGGTAAGGATTGAGAGGGCAATCTAGTAAGGAATCGAAGACAATTCCTGTAAGGATTGATGAGTCAATCCGGTAAGGAATCGAAGGCAGTGCCGGTAAGGATTGAGAGGGCAATCCAGTAAGGAATTGAACGCAATTCCCGTAAGGATTGGTCAATCTAGTAAGGATTGATAGGTTAATCTAGTAAAGAATTGAACGCAATTCCCGTAAGGAATCGAGAGCAATTCTAGTAAGGAACTGAAGACAATTCCTGTAAGGATTGATGGGTCAATCCGGTAAGGAATCGAAGGCAATGCCA
>JAITAI010000202.1 GCA_031284195.1 Treponema sp. | reverse complement strand
TCGCCATTACATACCACGTATTTAGGAGACCCTTGGGCCTTGAGGGTATCCCCCCATTTCTGCCCTGCGGGGAAACCCGCGCCTCCTCTGCCCCGGAGCTTAGACTCGGTCACTTCTTTGCATACCGCTTCCGGGGTCATGTCAAAGAGGACCTTCTCAAAAGCACTGTAGCCCCCCACCGCCAAGTATTCCTTGATGGATTCCGCACTAATTTTACCGTTCTGTTCCAGTACGATCCGGGTTTGCTTTTTATAGAAGGGAATCTCGTTCTTTTGGAGAATAGGTTTCCCATCCGGCCCTTTGAAGGCTAACCGCTCCACGGGCTTTCCCTGCTTGATGGTGGTTTCAACGATCTCTTCCGCATCTTCAGGGGTTACTTTGGTGTAAAGCCAGCCATCCGGCTCGACCACCACCAGGACGCTCTGGTTACAGAAGCCCGGACAGCCTCCCTTTTTGAGGCCCACCGGATGCCCCGGTTCCTCCTTGAGTTCCAGGGAACAGGGAACCTTCTTCGCTTTGATGATTTCCGCCAGCTTGTCATAGACCGCTAGGGATCCAGAAGCAATACAGCCGTTGCCCGCACAGACCAAAATTTTGTGTTGCTCCGCGTCCAAGGCCTTTTTATAGGTTTCCCGGGCCTTCTGTAAGGCCCCTCGATTCGTTAATTGTGCCATAGCTCCCCCTTACAACTTCACCCGCAGGTCGTTGATGATTTCCGAAACCTGCTTGGGCGTTACATTGGCGTGTACCTTGTCAGGAGCGCCGCTGGTACTTACCATCAAAGCCGGCGCCAGACTACATGCCCCTAGGCATGCTACGGTCTGCACGGTAAAACTCAAGTCATCGGTGGTAATCTTCTTTTCAGAAAGCCCTAATTCCTTACGGAACTGTTCCAGGTTAGGAATCGACTTACGAACATGACACGCGGTTCCGTCGCAGACCTTGATAATGAACTTACCTTTGGGCTGCAGAGAGAAATTCTCATAGAACGTGGCCACCCCGTAGATGCGGGCTTCACTGACCTTGAGCTTCTCCGCGATATACGGGAAAATTTCCTTCGGCAGGTAGTTGTATTTCTCCTGCACGCCCTGCAAAATGGGGATGATTGAACCTGGTTTGGCTCCCCAGACCTTAATGACGTCATCAATGACCCCATAATCAAATTGTGTACTCATCTTACCTCTCTTTGGGAACATACCTAGATTTGTAACGGTACCACCCGCTCACCACAGGCATAAAACTCCCTTATTCACAAACATGTATCCATGTTAGGGAATGCTCATATAGTTATGTATTGCCCCTCTTTTGACTCATCCTCCTTAATAAGGCGCGGATTGGCAATAACCGCCTCACCCAACATGCCGGCCTGTAGCAGCCGTGCTTCTGGGTTATAAAATCCTTAGTAATGTAATTATTCTACCTTATTTAAATTGGATGCACCGATTCGCTGGAAATTGGGTTATTCCGTATGCAGTGATTCTATAATACCACTAGGCGTTTTTTTTGGCAAGGTTTTTTTAACGGTAACTCAGATAAACCGCAAAAAATTGAGAGGCAGAGGGTTTTGAGGTATCTTGACCCCCCATAGAGGTATACCATGGGCCGTACTTTGTAGACATCGGGGGCCGGTTCCAGTATGAGGCTTCACCGCTCTTTTTAAAGAAAAAGCTCTTTCCCGGTGAAGACCGCTAATTGACGAATTTTTATCAATAGACGTACCTTTGACCTATGTATTTTGAACTAACTGAAGCGTTAATCCATGATATCTTGTTTTCCATGGAAGATCAGGAGGGGGCTTTCCTACTGGATACCCAGCAAGGGGTGGTGGTGAGGGTAGATTCGGATGGTGTTGAGCCTATGGGAACCTTTGAAGCCCCTACACGTTATAGGGATCTGCCTGTATGGAAACCTGCTGATGGTTACCAGCTCATGAAAGGGTTTACTGCACGATTCAAGAACCCCTTGATCCGTACAGAATTGACCGCGGCCCTGGACCGGGGCAAGGGGGTCTTCCGGGCTTTTAAGGATACCTTGAACCGTTACCCGGAAGTGGAAAAACGATGGTTTTCTTTTAAAACCCAGAACATGAAGCAGGAAATTATCCGCTGGTACAATGCCCTGCGGGATGAGTGGGGTTTAGAGCATATCGGTACTGAACCGGAAGAAACCGATGACCTGGTCCTGGAGGATTTTATGTTTCGGAAACCCAATCCCCAGGATACTGCTGCTGCCGCGGAACTGCACCGCCGGATCCATGAGGAAAGGAAAAAAACAGAATGGGAGGCGGCTTTTTTTCAAGAAACCCCGGACCTATCCGGGGACCTGGCCTTGGTGGCGGAAACCGGAGGCGGGGACTTTGCCGGGTATATTGCCGCTGTTTGTATAGTGGAAACCTTGCACATACGCACCTTGGAGGTAAAGGCCGAATACCGGGGACTAGGCGTCGGAGAAGCCCTTGTTTCTCGACTGCTAGATACCCTTGACCCTGGGGCCCTAGCTACGGTGAGTATCGACCTGCCGGTTGAAGTGGAAGGGTTTTCCCGGGTCCTGCTCCGAAAGTCCTTCACCCCCTGGGTAACCCGGTACGGTTTAACGCTCAAAAAATCCGAATCATACCAGCATGAACACCACGAGACCGATAAACAAAAGGGTTATCCCGATTCCGGCGCCTAAGAAAAGACACGAGATGATTTCCAAAACATAGGCTTTGAAGGTATAGCGCTGGGCCAGTTTTTCAGGATTCCCGGGGATTGCCCCAAAGGTGGCACAAGGGTCCCGGGGTTCCTGGGGCAGCGTATCCGCTTCAGAGGATACCTCCGGTAAACTTCCGAAGATATACCAGCCGATTTTGTGCCCCTCTGGTTCAGGGATCAGGAGGGGGATCTGGTTTTCGATGGCTTTAAGGGGTAATGATTCGTAATAGACCCCACCGTACCGTTCACCGTCAGGAAGCCGGCACTCCCAGGTACCGGGAGCCAGGTATTTTAAAGGGAGCCGTGCCAAATCCCGGTAGGCCCTGAAGATCCGGGCCCGCCACCACAGCCGCCGGTAGAGGACCGTGCATACGATCCCTGGAGGGATCAGGGGGAACAAAGGGGTAAAGAGGAAGATAAATGCGGTAATTCCGGTTAATCGAAAAGCCGGTCTTGGCAGGAAAGAAGCGGCGATGAGAATTTCAAAGAAAGCCCCCAATATAAAGGCGTAGGGGGTTAGGAAATTCCAATATTCATTTCTATTGCGCCCTGCCCGGATGGCACGGATCGTCAAGGCTCTATCAGGGCCGTCATAAAAAATAAGCAGCAGCGGATGTTCTGGGGTGGAAACAAAGGTCCAGCGCTCATCCTGCAGGGCCACCGGTCCCCCCACAAAGACTTGAGCTCCTTCGGCTAGGGAGGAAACCTGGTTCCAGCGGATCCGTTCAGGCGCCTCTTCACTGGGATCAAAGGATTCAGGGATTTCTCCCCCCTCGGTCATGGGAAGCATATAGGTATGGGCCCCTGCAAGGGTAACCGGTATGGTCAAGGTTTCGCTCCGGATCCACAGGGTATGGTCGTCGGTGGATTCAAAGCCGCCGATGAACCGGTAGATCCCCCCGTCCCCGGTGATATGACGGTAGGCCTCATAGTCCAGGAGGGGCTTCAATCGAAGACCATCGAAGCGCTGCCGGAACATACGCCAGGCATGCCGGCTTACAAATCCTCCTGCCACGGGAACTAGACCGTACCAGAAAACCGCCAGGGTGATGATCACTAGTAAATCAAAAATCCGCAGAGTATTATTCCTCCATGAACGAACATACAAAACAACCGGTCGATGCTTTCCGGATCCCCCTAGCGCCGCTTGTGGTGGGTGCTTTGGCCACCAATTGCTGGCTTTATCCCCTTACTGAACCTGGTCCTTCGCCTTATGAGCAGGACCAACCCTGTGCGGTGATCGATCCCGGTGCAGACCCGGATGTTATTATAGCGCGGATGAAACGGTTCCAGCTTTACCCCAAGTATATACTCCTGACCCATGGCCATTTTGACCACGTGGCAGCCCTCCCCGGCCTGGTTTCCCATTTTTCTCAGTATGGGGAAGCCCTTGAAATCGCGATCCACCAAGCAGACGCCTCCTACTTAGGCCCTGAAGCCTATACCGTTCACCAGACCGCTTTTCGTGCGGCTGCAGGAAACAGCGCCTATGTAGATGCCCTGTGGGAATCCATGCCGTCTCCGGCGAAACTCCTGGCTGAAGGGGATAGCATCGGTCCTTTTAAGGTGCTCCATCTGCCGGGACATACCCAAGGTTCGATAGGGCTTTATGATGCGGAAAGGAAGCTGCTTTTCAGCGGGGACACCCTGTTTAAGCAAGGGATAGGGCGTACCGACCTTCCTGGCGGGGATTGGGATGCCTTGCAGAAAAGCCTGAAACGGCTCTTTGCCCTGGAGGGCGCTATTAGGGTATATCCGGGTCATGGACCAGAAACTTCCATAGCAGCGGAACGGTAGCAGGTGCGAGCCACATACCTGTCCAGGTGTGAACCACACACCTGGACAGTCGTCCTTGGTTTCTCATAGGGGAACAGGCCCTAGTGCAGCCCACTGAGCGCCACGGCAATATCGTAGCAGTAATCCCCTAAGTTCTCGATACGCCGGACCACATCAATGAAAAGCAATTCCGTCTTAACATCCTGACCAGCTTCAATGCGCTTCCGTCCCAGCTTACGGAGCTTATTCCGGGACTTATCGATTTTCCCCTCCAAGTCTTTAGCATAAACCGCTTGTTCCGGGTTTAAGGGATGTCCCAAATGGTCCTGGACAAAACTCAAGGACGCTTCCACCATGCCCATATAGGGCATGAGGGCTTCCATCTCCTTGTGTTTGAAGCTGAGGTTCTTCTTGACACTGCGCTCCAGCAGAAGCGCCACGCTGAAGCAATCGTCGGTTACATCTTCCAGATCCGCCACGATCCGCAAAAGCAGAGAAACCTTCCGCTCTGTCTGGGGACTGAGCTGCTGGCGGGTACATTCAATGAGGAACCGGGTAAGCTCCTCCCGCATCTCGTCAGCGTATTGTTCCTGTTTACCCATATCCAGTACCAAAGTTTCTACAGTAGTTTCCTTATCATCACCAGGGGTTCTTTGTTGCAGGGAAGGGAAGGCGGTACTGATCTCTTGGTACATAGCGGCAGCTAAGCCTGCCATGTCCCGGATTTCCTTCTCCGCCCGGAGTATGTTGAGTTCTGGAGTATCCTGGATGGACCCCGACTTATATTCCAGAATATAGGGGCCCCGAATGGAGGATACTGAGGCGGTTTCAGTATCTTTAATAAGGAAAGATACCAGGGCGGCAAAAGGCTTCACAAAGGGGAAGAACAGCAGGGTATTGATGAGGTTGAATACGCTATGAAACATGGCTAACTGGGTGGTGATCCCTGTTTCGTTTACCTCCCCAGGGGTAATCCAGTCCACCAAGAGAAGGAGAGGCTGGAACAAGATCAAGGCCCAGACGGTCCCGATCACGTTGAAGAGCACATGCACCAGTGCAGCCTGCCGGGCTATGGTCTTCGTCCCAATGGAAGCCAGAGCTGCATCTATAGTCGTACCGATGTTGGCCCCCAGGATCATCGCCGCAGCCATGGAATAACCAATCAAGCCGTTGTGAGCCAGGGTGAGCATGATGGCAGTGGAAGCGCTGGAAGAATGGGTGATCACCGTCATCACCAGGCCAATCCCGGTGCCGATTAAGGTGGAAACCAAGCCCTGATTGGAAACCGAGGCAATAAACGAAAGGGCTTCAGGGCTGAGCCGGGGCATAGACTTGGTAAGGAAATCAAGGCCCAGGAACAGGATCCCAAACCCCAAGAACACTTCCCCCAGCACCCTATGCTTCCATTTGAGCATACGCATTACAAAGCCCAGGCCCACTGCAGGCAGGGCCAAAGCGGAAATACTCAAGGTGAAGCCTACTAGGGAGATGATCCATCCGGTAATCGTGGTACCGATATTGGCCCCCATGATGACCCCAATGGCCTGGGTGAGGGTAAGCAATCCTGCATTAACAAAGGAAACCACCATCACCGTGGTTGCCGAAGAGGACTGGATAATGGCAGTAACCACAAAGCCGGTTAACACCGCAGTAACCCGGTTTCCGGTCATGAAGCCCAGGACCTGCTGGAACTTAGACCCGGCGGTATGTTGGATGCCTTCGCTCATCACTTTCATGCCATACAGGAACAGGCCGAGGCTACCGGCTATACGGAATATAATGTCCAGATATTTCATGACTGAGTCCTCCTTCTCAGGGAATACGCTTTTTTAAGGTGAGTGGGGACTCACGTTTATTTCCTTGCATACTACTATAGCCTATAAGAAAAGCCGTTTAGTTACTAGTAAAAACCAGGTCCTCATTGCTGTTTCTCCGTAAAGTACGGTAGTATAGCCTATTACTGATACAAAGGGGGGACTATGGCGTTTTTACGGGCCATGATGATTGGAGATGTGGTGGGAAATCCGGGGCTTACCGTACTGGAAGGGGTGCTTCCTGGGCTTATCAAGGAATATGAAGCGGATGTGGTGGTGGTAAACGGGGAAAATGCAGCTGACGGTTTTGGCCTCACTGAAGCCACCTTAGCCCGGATCCTCGCCGCAGGAGCGGATGTGGTTACCAGCGGGAACCATGTTTGGGAAAAGCGGGAGTTTTGGCCAATTCTGGATAGGGATCGCCGGATTCTGCGGCCCGCTAATTATCCTTTGGGAACCCCGGGACAGGGCTGGGTAAAGTTCGAGAAAGCCGGTATGACTTGGCTTGTGGTAAACCTCCAGGGCCGGGAACTGATGACTCCTGTGGATTGTCCCTTTAGAACCTTTGACGGTATTCCCGCTTCTTTAGATCAGGAGATCATCCTGGTGGATTTCCATGCCGAGTCTACCCGGGAAAAAGAAGCCTTAGCCTACTATCTTGACGGCAGGGTGAGTCTTTTAGCAGGAACCCATACCCATGTCCAGACCGCAGATGAACGGGTCCTCCCGCAAGGGACCGGATACATCACGGATTTGGGCATGACCGGGGTTTTAGAAAGCATCATCGGTATGGATACCCGTATATGCCTGGACCGGGCCCGAAGCCAAGTACTGTATCGCCTGGAATGTGCGCAAGGCAGCGGGGTCCTCCAAGGGATCGTCGCAAAAATCGACGCCAGCACCGGCAAGGCAGCTTGGATACAGCGGATTACTAGCCGGGAAGCAGGTTCAGCCTCGGCATGAACAAAAGATTAGAAAAAGTCCCGCCCTATGGGGCTGCCTATCCAGGTTATATCCCCCAGATAATCAAGCTTTCGCCCTTCTATGAGCAGTTGCACGTCCTTTATGGTGGGAAATTCCGTTGCCGTCCATATCAATTGCTGTAATTGGGCAGTATACCCTTCAGATCCATAGGGGGTATACAGGAAGTCTTCGCTGAGGTTGATATACGCGGTTTCCAGCCGGATGATAACCGATAACAGCTTGGTTCCCCCAGGGATCAGGGATATAATGCCCTGGTCCTGTTCTTCTTGGCTAGGCCCATCCAAGAGGGCTTGCAGGACATCAGTCAAGGGGAAATCCGAACGCGGGAGGTTTCGGTTTACTTTTGAGTGGAGAATGGTTCCTTCTGCGTCAAGCTGAATAAAATACAAGGACCGGGTTCTTGGGGCTGTCTCGGGGCTTGGCTGGGCCGGCGCTAGGGTCACGGAGGTCTGATTTGATGCGGAGAGGGCTACGGAATCTGCTGCTTCAGGGCTGAAAGATTCCGGTGTTGTACTATTCTGGATGAACCGGGGGACCGGATTTTGCTCATCCCCGGATTCAGACGCTTCAAATCGATCCTCTTCCAGGGGAAAGGTGTAGGGTTCAAGGCCCTTCCTAATGGATAGTTCTTCCACCTGGGTAGGAGCGTACTCGTCTCGTACCGGAGTTTGGCGCTGTTCTGTAAGCACCTGCTTAGAAAACCACAGCGGAAAATGGGCGTTTTCAATAGTATTACGAATACGTTCCCGATTAATCAAGAAAAGACAGCTTATAAATATAAAAAAGAGCAACCAAAAAATAAGGACCTTCAACACTTTTCGCTTTGGACCCTGTTTCTTATCATACTTCCCGGTATTTCTGCGAGATGTATTGCTATTATAGGTTTGGTTAGAAGAGAAAGATGGCCGGGATTTATACTTTCTTGAGGGAGTCACAAATATATGATAGGCCGGATCCTCCAAAGGGTCAACCTGGTCTAGTAGGAGCAGTGCAAGAGAAAGCGCCTGCGCAAGTCTTCAAGGCAGTACTGGATTTCCAAACATCCGTGGCATCCTGCCTCTGGTCCTGCCACCCAAAGGGTTTAAGGGGGTGGCTTGATTTTGGAACATTTCCCTTTGGGGAGATCGAAAAATTATGCATCGACGCGCCTGCTTGTATTTATCGAGCGATCCTCTTTATACTTCTTCTATGACTACAGATTGTCATCCTTTTGCTTCTTTCGGTTTATCCGACGTGATACTTGACGCCTTAACCCAAAAGGGTTTTACGGCTCCCAGTTCTATTCAAACGATTGCCCTGCCCCGGTTGCTTGCAGATACAGGGCACCTCATTGTTAAGGCCAGGACCGGTACTGGCAAGACCGCTGCCTTTGGGATACCCTTGGTGGAGCGCCTCACCCAAGGGGGACACGCCCCGCGGGCCCTCATCCTTACCCCTACCAGGGAATTGGCCCTCCAGATTGCTAAAGAAATCGCCTCGCTCACCACAAGGCCCTTTCCCCGAATCACCGCGGTTTACGGTGGTTCTTCTATCAGGAATCAAATCCTGGATCTTAAACGGGGTACCGAAATTGTGGTAGGAACCCCGGGCCGCATCATGGACCTCATGGAACGGAAGGTCCTGGACCTGGCTGCAGTGGACTGGTGCATCCTAGACGAAGCAGATGAAATGCTCGATATGGGCTTTTTTGAGGATGTGGAGACGATCCTTAAGGCGGTTAAAAGCGAGCGCCGGGTGGCCCTCTTTTCCGCTACCATGCCCGAAGGGATCCTCAGGATAGTCCGGGACTATATCGGAGACGTGGAAATTCTGGAAGACAGCGCCCTGGAAGATGAAAAACCGGCAGTGGATCAGTATTACCTCGTTGTCAAGAAGGAAGACCGGCTGGAAGCGCTCCGGCGAATCATTGACGGATCCGATGACTTCTACGGCCTTATTTTCTGTGCCACCAAAGCGGGAACCGACGAACTCGCCCGCCGGCTGGTTGAAGGGGATTATGCTGCCGAGGCTATCCATGGGGATCTGTCCCAAGAGGCCCGGGAACGGACCCTCCGGCGTTTCCGTTCCCGGATCACCACCATCTTGGTAGCCACTGATGTGGCTGCCCGGGGCTTGGACATTGAACGGCTTACCCATGTGATAAACTGGGACCTCCCCAATGACCGGGAAACCTATGTGCACCGCATTGGTAGGACCGGACGGGCCGGGAGGCGAGGCAAAGCCATCAGCCTGGTCTTACCTGCAGAACGGGGCCGGATCAGCCACTTGTCCCGTAATATGGAACGGACCTTGGGTACTAAAATCGAATGGATGAAAGTGCCCAAGATAAAATCGGTTATGAAGGCCATTAAAAGGCGGATTCTTTTGTCTGTTACTGCGGCACTTCCCACGGACTGGAGTCCTCTCCCGGGAAATGAAGACGCAGCCCTGCCCCTTATTCCGGATCCAGAGGGTCCTGGGGAGGGCCTTTCTCCGGTTCCCCCCCTTCATGCCCAGGTAAGCCGGGAACTCATAGAAAAGTTAGGCAGCGAAGGGGCAGTAGAGGCCCTCATTGCCCTCACCTTTGGGGATCTGCTGGATCCTTCCCGGTACGGTTCTATTACAGAATTTCAAGAAACCCCGCCCCGGGATGAGGGCCGGGGACGGCTGGGGACTCGGCGCTTTTCCTCCCGCCGTGATTTCGACGGACCAGACCTACGATCCGACCACCGGAAAGATCGACATTTCGGCAGGGGAGGGGCTTCCAAAAGGGACGTTCTTTCTCCAGGCAGCGGTTTTACCCGGGTCTATGTGGGACTTGGACGCCGCCACGGCGCTTCTGCCCAGGATGTGGCCAAACTCCTCATGCAGGCCAGCGGTGTACCGGGACGCCTGGTGGATGCTATTGAGATGAAAGACTACTGCGCCTTTGCCACGCTCCCGGAAGACGCGGCCCTACGGGCCTGTAGGTTTTCCCGGAAGACTCCAGATAATCCCACCATCAAACCTGCATCTTCTCCTCAGGTAAGGATAAATCTATCGTAAAACCTTTAGCCCCCAGGACGATCTCCCCACCGGTTCTGCTTAAGATTGACCCGAAAAGGAAAAGAGTTCCCGAATTAGGCGAATGAGCCATTATGTATCCGAATTAGAAGCAAACATGAGCGTTCCTTTGCCAGCCCGAGATTAAGGGGAGTTCGATGGAATCTAAGGGGGTCCGCGAATTATACGGATGGTCTTGAGCGTACATGAGGCTACTTCGCGGGCCTTTTGCTCTTGGTCAAAACCGTATTTACTACCTGGGGGAATGTTCCCCCGCCTTCAGGGGGCTCATTTAAACCAAGGCTGCATCCGGGCCATCATGGATTGGGCTGCCCCGGGGTTTCGGTTTAACTTAGTCATCTTTTTCATCATACTTCGCATCTTTTCAAATTTTTTGAGGAGCCGGGCTACTTCCGCCACCGAGGTACCGGAGCCCCGGGCTATACGGGAACGCCGAGAAGGGCCTATGATCAGGTGGTTCAACCGTTCTTTCCGGGTCATAGAGGTTAATATGGCCTCTTGAGCTTTGAAATCCTCTTTGCTAATATCCTCTTCGCTTACTTTTCCCGCCATTCCGGGGATCATATCCAGCATAGATTGGATGGAACCCATTTTTTTCATCGACTGGAGCTGCTTAAGCCAGTCCTCCAGGGTAAAGGTCTCCTTTTCCATCTTCTTTTGCAGGACTTCCGCTTCTTTTTGATCGATCACTGCCTGGGCTTTTTCCACCAGACTCACCACATCCCCCATACCCAAGATCCGGCTTGCGATTCGATCCGGATGGAAAGGTTCAAAATCTTCGGGTTTTTCCCCGGTACCAACGAACTTGAGGGGTTTACCCGTGATGGTCTTCAGAGACAAGGCTGCTCCGCCTCGGGTATCGGAATCGAATTTGGTTAACACCACCCCGGTAAGGCCGACCTTTTCATCAAAGACTTTGGCTATATCCACTGCGGACTGACCGGTCATGGAATCCGCCACGAGGAGCAGTTCATCCGGCGCAGCCGCATTTTTCAGACGGGAAAGTTCGGCCATCATCGGTTCATCTATCTGAAGCCGGCCAGTGGTATCAATGATCAGCGTGTCGATCAGGTTCTGCCGCGCCCAGTTTACCGCTTCTTTATAGACCTGGACGCTGTCGGTGGCGCCTGCTTTTTTATAGACCGGGACCTCCACGTGATCCCCTAGAATCGCAAGCTGGTCTATAGCTGCAGGCCTGACCAGGTCGCAAGCCACCAGTAAAGGATGTCTCCCTTCCTTCTTGAGACGCAGGGCCAGCTTGGCAGAGCTGGTGGTCTTTCCTGAACCTTGAAGCCCCAGCATGAGGATACAGGAAAGGGTATCTGGCCCCTTCAAGTGCAGGTCCTGTTTCGTATCCCCCAGGAAGGACACCAGCTTGTCATGGACGATTTTAATAAACTGCTGTCCCGGATTGACCGAGCGAAGGACCTTCTCCCCCTTGGCCTCATCGAGGGTGGCATTGACAAAGCGCCGGACTACCCGCAGGTTTACATCTGCTTCCAGCAGGGCCATCTTGATGGTTTCTACCGCATCATTGATATTTTTTTCCGTAATAGCGCCCTTGCCGGAAATCGTCCGAAGGGCATCGGATATTTTCTGGGTAAGTTTATCTAACATACCTGTATTGTACTCACACCTCCTGGGATGGTACAAGACCGCCTCTGCCTGGTAAGGCCTCAGGGCTTGTACTCCCGGCCATTGAACCTCAAGGAGCCGGGACAGGTACAAAATTACGCAATTATCCTCTCACGTATAAATCATCCAGGTTAGTTAATCTCGTGGCTTTGTTTCTTGCTTCAACGATCACTGCCTCTGGGGGAGCGCTTGGTTTTCGCATAAAATTCCCTCTAGAGAAGGAGGTTTACGTTGGCTACAACCATTTACTCCTCTGGACTTATGTGTCTCCACAGACGTTAATTCCTGGCTTGCTACCAGGATAATTATTTAGTTAGATAACAAAGGTAAGGTTCAAGAATCGATAGTTATACGTAAGGGGATAATTGCGAAAAATTATACCTGGAACTGGACACCCACGATCAGGGAGAAGAGGGCATAGGGGAGCATTCGTAGGACTGGTTGAGCATATTACGCAGGGTAACATACTTCTCCAAGTTCTGGTTGACGTTGAAATTCAGGAGGAGGTAGGGGTCAAGTTCGGTATTGGTGGTGCTATAGTAGCGGACGCTTTCGTCGTGGGCCGAAAGGAGGAGGAACCACTTCCCCAGGAAATGTCCATGGAGGCCTCCAGGGTGTGCATGGGCTGGTAGCTCCGCAAGTACTGATACGAGAGGCCGTGATTTATCTTCTTGACCGGCCCCCAGGACACGGGAAAGGCCGATTTGAGCCGGGTATCTGCGCCGAAAAGGCCGCCTCCCTTATGTTCTCCTGTTCCCAGAAACCTTCCAGGACCTTGGGTCAGGGGATGGAGTCCCGGATGTACTGGGCGAAACAGGTACTTTCCAGGGTCAGGACCTGCTGATAGCGGAACTCGACACCGAGGTCTGTTCCCCAGCGGTCATCGGGTTTCAGGTCCGAGTTGCCCCACCCCCGCCGTTAGACCTCGAGGAAATTCCGCGGAGCCTAGAAACCCTCTGTTTGATATGGATAAAAATCTACGCAATTATCCCCCGATGTATACCCTTTCACAGGGTTCGGGACAGGCTTCTGACCTAGGCTATGTCTGACCTTTGATTATGATCGGTTATACGTCAGGGGATAATTGCGAAAATCTATACCGAAAAAGACGCCGGGCAAGCCCTTAACAATGAGCTATTCCTCATGGTCTATGGGGTTTTACCATTCCTTGAGGGTATACCCTTGAGCCTTGGGTTCGGTGATGGTAAAGGTTTCTCCTGAGGGTTCAGGG